>JBDHSE010000205.1:0-5383 GCA_039807955.1 Ideonella sp.
TCGATGCACCGTTCACCGCCTCGCGCCGCAGCCGCGTCGGGCTGAGGCGGTAGTTGCCGGCGAACGCCGCGTTGAAGCGGCGCAGGCTGCGAAAGCCGCTCGCGAACGCGACTTCGGCGACGGGGAGGTCGGAGTCGGTCAGCAACTGCTTGGCGAGGAGGAGGCGGCGCGTCTGGACGTACTGCAGCGGCGTCACGCCGTGCTCGGCGGCGAAGATGCGGCGCAGGTGCCGGTCGCTCACGCCGAGCCGTTTCGCGACGGCCGCGACGCTTGCCGTCGCGTCTTCGGCCGCCGCTTCGGCCGCCGCGTCGTGTGCATATGCGGCGAGGAGGAGGGCGGCCTGGCGGGCGAGCGTGCGCGACGCGTCCATCACCGACCACGCGAGACCGTCCCCGGGGGCGATCTCGGGCCGGCACTTCAGGCACGGCCGAAACGCTGCGGCCTCGGCCTGGGCGGGGGTTTCGAAGAAGCGGCAGTTCTCGCGCCGCGGCGTGCGGACGCGGCAGATCGGGCGGCAGTAGATGCCGGTCGACGTGACGCCGACGAAGAGCCGGCCGTCGAGGCGGGCGTCGCGGGCGGCGATGGCGCGGTAGGCGGCGTCGGCGTCGAGCGGGGTGCGAAACGCTTGCGGCATAGCGCTCACATTATGGTCGCCGCCGAATAGTTGACTCGCCGTTTTCGGACACGTCGTCAGCGGTCTTTGCAGCGCCCCGGCGCGGGGGCCGGAAGGGGGAAGGGGCTCCCTACAATCGCCCATCGAAACGGAAGGGGGCGAGGGCGTGGACGTGAATCCATCGATCTTCAAGGCGTACGACATCCGCGGTGTCGTCGGCACGACGTTGACCGAACCGCTTGCCGAGCATCTCGGGCGCGCCTTCGGCACCGAGGCGCTCGCGCTCGGCGAGAAGGCCGTCGCCGTCGGCCGCGACGGGCGCCTCTCGGGCCCGGCCCTCGTCGCCGCGTTGACGCGCGGCCTCCTCTCGACGGGCATCGGCGTCATCGACGTCGGTGCCGTGACGACGCCGATGCTCTACTACGTCACGGCAACGCGCGCTCACGAAGGCTGCACGAGCGGCATCCAGGTCACGGGCAGCCACAACCCGAAGGACTACAACGGCTTCAAGATGGTCCTCGCCGGCAAGGCGATCCACGGCGCCGAGATTCAGGGCCTGCGCAAGCGCATCGAGGCCGAGGACTATGCGCGCGGCGCGGGAAGCGCGAGGACGCTCGACGTCTTCGCCGAGTACCGCGACCGCATCGCCGGCGGCTGCACGCTCGCCCGCCCGATGCGCATCGTCGTCGACAGCGGCAACGGCATTCCCGGCGCGTCGGCCCCCGCCATCCTGCGCGCCCTCGGCTGCACCGTGACCGAGCTTTACTCCGACGTCGACGGCGACTTCCCGAACCACCACCCCGACCCGTCCAAGCCCGAGAATCTCGCCGACCTGATCGCCGCCGTGAAGGGCAGCGACGCCGAGATCGGCCTCGCCTTCGACGGCGACGGCGACCGCCTCGGCGTCGTCACGAAAGGCGGCAACATCATCTACCCCGACCGCCAGCTGATCCTCTTCGCCCGCGACGTCCTCGCGCGCAACGCCGGCGCGACGATCATCTTCGACGTCAAGTGCACGCAGCGCCTCGCGCCCGACATCCGCGCCGCGGGCGGCGTCCCGCTGATGTGGAAGACGGGCCACTCGCTCGTCAAGGCCAAGCTGCGCGAGACGGGCGCGCCTCTCGCCGGCGAGATGAGCGGCCACATCTTCTTCGCCGAGCGCTGGTACGGCTTCGACGACGGGACGTACACGGCGGCGCGCCTGCTCGAGATCCTCTCGCGCAGCAGCGACCCGAGCGCCGTTCTCGACGCCTTGCCGACGAGCTTTTCGACGCCCGAACTGAACGTGCCGTGCGCCGAGGGCGAGCCGCCGCGCGTGATCGACAAGCTCCTCGCGACGGCGAAGTTCCCCGCCGCCCGCGACGTCGTCACGATCGACGGCGTCCGTGCCGATTACGACGACGGCTTCGGCCTCATCCGCGCGTCGAACACGACGCCCGTCCTCGTGTTGCGCTTCGAGGGCCACACGCACGAGGCGCTCGAGCGCATCGAGGCCGAGTTCCTCGCCGCGCTGCGCGCCGTCAAGCCCGACGCCCGCATCGCCGCCGCGGCCCACTGATCGCCGGGCGAACGCCGGAAGACGCCACCTTGCGCGTCCTCATCGTCAAGCTCTCGTCGCTCGGCGACGTGATCCAGACGCTGCCCGTCGTCCACGACGTGCTCGCCCATGTCGATCCGATCGCGATCGACTGGGTCGTCGAGGAGGCGTTTGCGCCGCTCCTCGCGGTCGTCCTCGGCATCGACCGCGTCGTGCCGTACGGCGGGCGGCGCTGGCGAAAGAACCCGCTTGCCGCCACGACGCGGCGCGAGCGGCGCGCGTTCGCAACCGAACTGCGGCGCGAGGCGTACGACGCCGTCATCGACTTCCAGGGCCTCGTCAAGTCGGCCGTCGTCGCGCGCCGCGCCAGGCTCGCGCCGGGCGGCCATCGCTACACGTACGCCAACGGCAGCGAATTGTGCGGCTACGAGTGGCCGGTACGCTTTCTCGTCGACCGCCCCATTGTGATGGAGCGGCGCGTCCACGCCGTGCGCCGCTACCGGTTGCTCGCCGCGCGCGCCCTCGGCTACGCGATAGCCGATGCGGCGCGCGTGAACTGGCGCTTCCCACCGCCCGTCGCGGCAACGCGCGACGTGCTCCTCGCCCACGGCACGACGCGCAGCGACAACGAATGGCCCGAGCCGTGCTGGGCCGACATCGGCCAGCGCCTCGTGCGGGCCGGGTTTCGCGTCGTCCTGCCGCGATCGGGCGCGATCGAATCGCAGCGCGTGCGGCGCATCGCGTCGGCCATCGCGAGCGACTACGGCGCGCAGGGCAACGCGAACGTCGAGATCCTGCCGACGCTCGCGCTCGACGACCTCGCGCGCCGGCTCGCGGCGTGCAGCGGTGTGATCGGCGTCGACTCGGGCCTGAGCCACCTCGCCGTCGCCCTCGACCTGTGCCACGTCCAGATCTTCAGCCAGCCGCGCGTCTGGCGCGCCGGGCCCGTCGGCCGCGCGCATCAGATCGCCGTCGGCGGCGACGCCGCGCCGTCGGCGCAGATGGTCTGGGACGCGTGGCAGCAGGTCTGGGCGGCGCGCCCGGCGGACGGGAGCTGATGGTGCTGCGCCGGCTCTACGGCCTCTTCGCGACGCTCGCCGTCCCCCTCGTCTGGCTGCGCCTGCAGCGGCGCGCGCGGCGCGAGCCGCTCTACGGCGCGGCGACGGCCGAGCGCTTCGGCCGCTATCGCGGGCCGCGCACGCAGGACTGGGTCTGGATCCACGCCGTCTCGCTCGGCGAGACGCGCGCCGCGGCGTCGCTGATCGACGCGTTGCGCGAGCGCGACCCGGCAGTGCGCCTGCTGCTGACGAACGGCACGGCGACCGGGCGCGAAGCGGGCGCCGCGTTGCTGCGCGAGGGCGATCGCCAGCTCTGGCTGCCGTGGGACAGTCCGGGCGCGACGCGGCGCTTCTTCGCCCACCATCAGCCGCGCGTCGGCATCCTGATGGAGACCGAGGTCTGGCCCAACCTGCAGCACGCGGCAGCAGCGGCCGGCGTGACTATGGTTCTTGCCAACGCGCGCTTCAGCGAGCGCAGCATGCGCCGCGGCGCGCGCGCGCCGCGTCTGATGCGGCCGGCGTTCGCAAGCCTCGCCCTCGTCCTCGCGCAGACCGACGCCGATGCCGCGCGGTTGCGCAGCGCCGGCGCGCGCCGCGTCGAGACGTGCGGCAACCTGAAGTTCGACATGACGCCGAGCGCGGATCTGCTCGCCCGCGGCCGGGCGTGGCGCGACGCGATTGCGCGCCGCGTCGTCCTCGCGTCGAGCACGCGCGAAGGCGAGGAGGCCGAACTGCTCGCCGCCTGGTCCGCGCAGCGCGGCGAACGTCCGCTGCTGCTCGTCGTGCCGCGCCATCCGCAGCGCTTCGACGCCGTCGCCGACCTCGTCCGCGCTTCTGGCCTGAGCCTCGCGCGGCGCAGCACGTGGGGCGACGCGCCGCCGCCCGACGCGCTCGCCGCCGACGTCTGGCTCGGCGATTCGATGGGCGAGCTCCCGCTGTACTACGCGACGGCGCAGGTCGCCCTCCTCGGCGGCAGCTTCGAGCCGCTCGGCGGGCAAAACCTGATCGAAGCGGCCGCCTGCGGCTGCCCGGTCCTGATGGGCCCGCACACCTTCAACTTCGCCGAGGCGGCGCAGTGGGCGCAGGAGGCGGGCGCGGCGCGACGCGTTGCCGACTTGCGCGAAGCCGTCGCGATCGCCTGCGAGCCGCTCGAGGCGGCCGCGCAGCGCGAAGCGATTGCGCGCTGCCTCGCGTTTGCGGCGAGCCATCGCGGCGCGGCGCGGCGGATGGCGGATCGGATCATCGCCTTGCTGCAGGAACGGCCGCGGACGGGGCCGCGCGCGTGATGCAGACTGGGGCAACCTGGCGCGGCGCCGCCTGCGCGCTGCTCGCGGCGTTCGCCGTCGCCGCCTGCCAGACGCCGCCCGTCGCGCCGCCTGTACCACCTACACCGCCTGCACCGCCGGTCGTCGTCGAACCAGCGCCGCCGGTCGCGAAACCGCCGCCGCGGCCGCCGCGAATCGGGCTTGCGCTCGGCGGCGGCGCGGCGCGCGGCTTCGCCCACATCGGCGTCATCGAGGTGCTCGAGGAAGCGGGCATCCGGCCCGACCTCGTCGTCGGCACGTCGGCCGGCAGTCTCGTCGCCGCGCTCTACGCGTCGGGCAAGAACGGGGCGCAGCTCGCGGCGCTTGCGGCGTCGATGGACGAGGCGGCGATCGCCGACTGGTCGTTTCCCGGCCGCGGGCTGCTGCGCGGCGAGGCGCTCGGCCGCTTCGTTCGCGAGCAGACGGGCGGCGTCGCGATCGAGAAGATGCGCGTGGCGCTCGGCATCGTCGCGACCGACCTCGACAGCGGCAAGCCGATCCTGTTCCAGCGCGGCGACCCGGGCATCGCCGTGCGGGCGTCGAGCGCTGTGCCGGCCGTCTTTCGGCCGGTGGCGATCGGCGGGCGCGAGTATGTCGACGGCGGCCTCGTCTCACCGGTGCCGGTGCGCTTTGCGCGCCAGATGGGGGCCGTGTTCGTGATCGCCGTCGACATCAGCGAACGGCCCGAAGGCGCCGACACCGGCGACGTGCTCGGCCTGCTGCTGCAGACCTTCACGATCATGGGCCGCAGCATCACCCAGTTCGAACTGCGCGACGCCGACATCGCGCTGCGCCCGCGGCTGGCGGGCGTGACGAGCGTCGACTTCGCGGCGCGCGCGCAGTCGATCGCGGCCGGGCGCGACGCGGCGCG
>JBDHSE010000206.1:0-5356 GCA_039807955.1 Ideonella sp.
AGCGCGTTGGCGACGGCCGGCGCGATGACGATCGTCGGCAGCTCGGAGATGCCCTTCGCGCCGTACGGACCCTCGGCGCAGTCGCTCTCGATGAAGTGCATCTCGATCGGCGGCATCTCGGTCGCGGTGATCAACTTGTAGTCGCGGAAGCACGCGTTCTTCAGGATCCCCTCCTCGATCTGCATGCTTTCGCTGAGCGCATAGCCGAGGCCGATCGCGATGCCGCCCTCGATCTGGCCCTCGAGGCCCATGCGGTTGATGACGCGGCCGACGTCCTGCGCGACGGTGATCTTGTCGAGCTTGATCTCGCCGGTCAGCGTGTCGACCGTGACCTCGGCGACGTGCACCGCGTGGGCATACGCCGCCGAGTGGTCGGAGACGTGCTTCGCGCCCTCGGGCTCGCTCTTGGGCTCGTAGTAGTCGGTCACCATCACGAGCTCGGGCTCGGCCTGGAAGTGCATCTGGCGCAGCAGCCGCTCGAGCTTGATGAGCGGCGTGCCGTCGCCGTCGCGCACGACGGAGCCGCCGCGCAGATCGAGGTCCTCGGCCTGCTCGCCGAGCATCTTCGCCGCCGCCGCCAGGATCTGCGCCTTCGCCTTCTGCGCCGCGCGGCGCGCGCCGTTGCCGGCGATGAAGGTCGTGCGCGAGGCGTGCACGCCGACGTCCCACGGCGCGATGTCCGAATCGTTGTTGACGAGCGTGACGTGCTCGAGCGGTATACCGAGTTCCTCGGCGACGATCAGCGTGACGACGGCGTCGATCCCCTGCCCGATCTCGGACGCGCCGGTGATCAGCGTCGCGCGCGCGTAGTCGTCGACCTTGAGGATGGTGCCGATGCCGTCGGACTTGTGGATCTTCGCGCCGCCGGCGTTGTGGATCGACGAGGCGAGGCCGATGCCCTTCTTGAAGCGGCCGGGCTTGCCGCGCTCGGCGGCGTAGGCCTTGCGCTTGGCGCTGTAGTCGCTCGCCTTGGCCGCCGTCTCGAGGCATTCGACGAACGCGCATTCGCGCAGGAACGACTTCTGCGGCGTCGTCTCGCCCGACAACTGCGCGTTCTTCAGGTGGAACGCGAGCGGGTCGATGTCGACCATGTCGGCGAGCATGTCCATCTGCTGCGCCGTGGCCCACGTCGTCTGCACGTTGCCGTAGCCGCGGAACGACCCGGCGTAGGGGTTGTTGGTGTAGATCGCCTGCGCCTTGAAGTCGACGACCGGCACGCGGTAGTGGCCCGACGTGGTGCGCATCATGATGACCGGGATCGTCGGTCCCCACGATGTGTAGGCGCCGTTGTCGAGCAGCACGTCGGCGCTGCGGAAGGTGAGCACGCCGTCGCGCGTGCAGCCGGTGCGCATGTGGATGACGGCCGACTGGCGCGTCGGCGAGGCCCGGAACTCCTCCTCGCGCGTGTAGATGACCTTCACCGGGCGGCCGGTCCTCTTCGCCAGCAGCGCGGCGATCGGCTCGTACGAATAGACGTCGAGCTTGGAGCCGAAGGCGCCGCCGACCGGCGGCTGGATGACGCGGATGTCGCCCGGGTCCATGCCGAGCGCCGGCGCCAGGTCCATCTTGTAGTTGTACGGATACTGCGTCTGCGTCCAGATCGTCAGCTTGCCGTTGTTGTCGTAGTCGGCGATCGCGCACGACGTGCCCATGCAGCAGTGCGTCACGAGGTGCGGGCGAAAGACGTTGTCGACGACGAAGTCCGACGCCTCGACGGCCGCCGTCATGTCGCCGTGCTTGAACGCGAAGGCGAGGCTCTTGTTGCCGGGGAAGTTGTCGTGCAGTTGCGGCGCGCCTTCCTTCGCGCCGTCTTCGGGCGTGAAGACGCCCGGCAGGTCCTCGTACTCGACCTTGATGAGCGCGACCGCCTGGTTCGCGATCTCCTCGGTCTCGGCGGCGACGGCGGCGATCTCGTCGTGTTCGGAGCGCACCTTGTCCTTCAACGCGACGTTGTCGCGCACGAAGCCGAACCTCAGGCCCTCGGCGTCCTTGCCGGTCAGCACGGCGTGGACGCCGGGCAGCTGCTCGGCCGCCGCGGTGTCGATGCGCACGATGCGCGCGTGCGGCCGGCCGGAAAAGAGCACCTTGCCGATCAGCATCTGCGGCAGCACCATGTCGTTGATGTAGCGCGTCTTGCCGGTCGCCTTGTCCGGGGCGTCGGGCTTCTTGACGCGCTGGCCGATCAGCGTCGTCTTGACGATGGGGGCGGCGGTAACGGTCTTGTCCATGGCGTTCACCTATTCCTTGGTTGCGACTTCCTGCACCGCGTCGAGCACCTTGGTGTAGCCTGTGCAGCGGCAGAGGTTTCCTTCGAGGCCGCGCTGGGCCTCTTCGCGGGTGAGGTGGGGGTTGTCCGCGAGCAGGCGCTGCGCCTGCATGATCATGCCGGGCATGCAAAAGCCGCACTGCACGGCGCCGTGATCGACGAACGCCTGCTGCACCGGGTGCAGCCCCTGCGGCGTGCGAAGGCCTTCGATCGTGACGACATCGCGGCCGTCGCAGTCGACGGCGTACATCAGGCAGCTGTTGACCGTCTTGCCGTCGACCTCGATCGTGCAGGCGCCGCACTCGCCCTCGCCGCAGGCGTACTTGGTGCCCGTCAGGTCGAGCTTGTCGCGCAGCATCGCGAGCGTCTTCATCGTCGCCGGGACCTTCAGGCGAACGTCGCGGCCGTTGAGCGTGAAGCGGATTTCAGTTTCGACCGACATCATTGAGTACCTCCTCGACGAATACGCGAACAAGATGGCTGCGATACCAGGCGCTGGCCCGCACGTCATCGATGGGTTTGGCGTCCTGCCCGGCCGCCTCGACGGCCGCGGCGATCGTGGCGGCGTCGAGCGGCTTGCCTTCGAGCGCGGCCTCGACGTGACGGGCGCGCAGCGGCGTCGGCGCGACCGACCCCATCGCGACGCGCACGCCCGAGAGCCGGCCGCCGCTGATACGGGCGCCGACGGCGACCGAAACAGTCGAGATCTCGAGCGCCGGTCGCGGCCCGGCCTTCCGGAAGCGGCTTCGGAAGTCGGCCGCCGGCCGCGCGAAGACGACGGCTGTGAGCAGCTCCTGCGGCTGCTTGACGGTCTTGCCGGGCGCGGTGAAGAAGCTCTCGAGCGGGACGCGCCGCGTCTGCACCGCGCCGTCCTTCCAGCACGCGAGTTCAGCCTCGGCGCCGAGCACGAGCAGCGACGGGATCGTGTCGCCGGCCGGCGACGCGTTGCACACGTTGCCGCCGACCGACGCCGCGTTGCGGATCTGCTCGCTCGCGAAGTGTTCGGCGGCCTCGACGAGTGCCGGCGCGATCTTCGCGAGCGCGGCGCTTGCGCGGATCTCGCTCACCGTCGTCGTCGCACCGATGCGGATCACATCACCGGTGGCATCGATGCCGCCCAGGCCTTCGACGCGGCGGATGTTGACGAGCCTCGCCTTGTAGCGGCGCACGCCCGATTCGGTCTGCGGCGTCAGATCGGTGCCGCCGCACAGCACCGTGGCGTCGCCGTCGGCCAGCGCCTGCAGCGCCTCGTCGAGGCGGCGCGGCGCGAGGTAGGCGGAAACCTCTTCCTGCAATTGGGCTTGGGTCATGGCTTTCAGAACCTCACTGGTTCGCGGTAGCGCCCGAAGACGCCGACCATCTCGCGCGTCATCTCGCCGACGCTGGCATAGGCCTTCACAGCCTGCATCAGGGCGGGCATCACGTTGCGGCCCGCCTTCGCATCGTCGCGCAATTTCGCGAGCGCCGCTGTCACGGCGTCGTTGTCGCGCTCGACGCGGATGCGATCGAGCGACGCGACCTGCGCCCGCGCATCGTCTTCGTTGTACGGATGGAAGGCGACCTCGTGGTCGTCCTCCTTGTCGTTGCGGTAGCAGTTGACGCCGACCTTCGGGAATGCGCCCGAGTCGATGTCGCGCTGCATCTTGTACGCCTGCGCCGAGACGCGCGACTGGATCGTGCCGTCGGTGACGAGCTTGACGATGCCGCCCTCGGCGTCGGTCTCGGCCATGATTTCGACCATCGCGTCGCGCATCTGGTTCGTCATCGTCTCGACGTAATACGAGCCGGCGAGCGGGTCGACCGTCTCGGTGAGCCCCATCTCCTCGATCAGGATCTGCATCGTGCGCAGCGAGATGCGCGCCGAGTACTCGGTCGGGATCGTGTAGGCCTCGTCGTACGAGCAAAGCGCCATCGTCTGCGTTCCCGACAGCGCACTGATGAGCGCGTAGTACGCGCCGCGCACGATGTTGAGTTCGGGCTGCTCGAAGGTGAGGCCACCGCCGCCGCCGGCGGCGATCATGCGCAGCCACATCGAACCGGGCTTCTCGGCGCCGTACTCCTCCTTCATGATCTTCGCCCACAGCCCGCGGCCGGCGCGGAACTTCGCGACCTGCTCGAAGATGTTGCCGAAGATGTTGAAGTTGTACGACAGGCGGCCGGCGAACTCGTCGACCGGCAGGCCGCGCTTGATGACCTCGTCGGCATACGCCTTCGCGATGCAAAACGCGTACGCCATCTCCTGCGCCGGCGTCGCGCCCGATTCGCGGATGTGATAGCCGCAGACCGACACCGGGCTGTACTTCGGCGCGTGCGATGCGCAGTATTCGATCGTGTCGCCGACGAGCCGGATCGACGGCTCGACCGGATAGATCCACGTGCCGCGGCCGATGAACTCCTTCAGGATGTCGTTTTGCGCCGTGCCGCGCAGCTCCTTCAGGTCGTAGCCGCGCTTCTCGGCCATCGCGAGGTACATCGCGATCAGGATCGCCGCCGCGCCGTTGATCGTCAGCGAGACGGTGATTTTCTTCAGGTCGATGCCGTCGAACGCGATCTCGAAATCGCGCAGCGTGTCGATCGACATGCCGACGCGGCCGACCTCGCCCTCGGCGAGCGGGTCGTCGGAGTCGAGCCCGATCTGCGTCGGCAGGTCGAACGCGACGTTCAGGCCCGTCTGGCCGTTGGCGATCAGGTACTTGAAGCGCTGGTTGGTGTCGGCCGGGTTGCCGAAGCCGGCGTACTGGCGCATCGTCCACGGCTGCTTGCGGTACATCTCCCGGTGGATGCCGCGCGTGAACGGATACGCGCCCGGCTCGCCGAGCATTCCGAGGCCGCCGCTCGCCTCGACGTCGGCGGCGGTGTAGAGCGGCTTGACCTCGATGCCGGATTCGTTGAAGACGCGCTTCATCGCCGGTTTGGAAAGGTTGGCGCTGCGATCGTTCACTGCACGTGCTCCCGAATGTAGTCCGTCACGGCGTCGAGCTTGGAGCCGGTCGGGAAGATGCCCTTGAAGCCGAGTTCGCGCAGCGCCTCATGGTCCTGCGCCGGCAGGTTGCCGCCGATCACCCACAGCTTGTCGGTCAGGCCGTTGGC
>JBDHSE010000207.1:0-5337 GCA_039807955.1 Ideonella sp.
GTCCCGCCCGGCGACAACCGCGACCGCGCGATCTGCACCGTCTGCGGCCTCGTCCACTACGAGAACCCGCTCGTCGTCGTCGGCACCGTTCCGGTCTGGGGCGACGAGGTGCTGCTGTGCAAGCGCAACATCGAGCCGCGCTACGGGCTGTGGACGCTGCCGGCCGGATTTCTGGAACTCGGCGAGACGGTCACCGAGGGCGCGGCGCGCGAGACGGTCGAGGAGGCCGGCGCACGCATCGAGCTGCAGGACCTGTACACCGTGATCGACGTCGTCCCCGCCGGCCAGGTCCACCTGTTCTATCGCGCGCAACTGCAGGACACCGCGTTCGCACCCGGCCCGGAGTCGATCGAGGCGCGGCTCTTCAGCGAGGACGCGATCCCCTGGGACGAGATCGCGTTTCGCACCGTACGCGAAACCTTGAAGTACTTCTTCGCCGACCGCCGCCGCGGCGTGTTCGAACTGCACTGCGGCAAGATCGGCTGAGCCGGCCGCTGCGGCGCGAAAGGTTCAGCTCACCGATTGCGGCCGCTGCGCGCTCGCCCACGGCCCGGTGATGCCGTCGATGCCGCAGCGCCACAGCATCTGCGCGTCGTCGGCGTCGACGACGCCTTCGGCGTAGACCGGCAGCGACATGCGGTGCAGCAGTTCGACGCTGGCGCGAACGAAGTCGGCGCGCTGCGGCTCGGCCGCGATGCCGCGTGTGGCCGACGTGTCGAGCTTGACGAAGTCGAGCCCGATCTCGAACAACCGGTCGATCCGGCCGAGGCCATTGCCGGCATGCTCGAGGCCAAGCTGCACGCCGCACGGCCGCAGCTGGCGGCCGAGCTGCTGCAGCGGCGCGAAGCGTTCGAGCGCCGCCGCTTCGGCGACCTCGATCGCCAACTGGCGCGCGGCGCGCGGCGCGGCGAACAGCAAGGCGCGCAGCCGCGGCGCGAGGCTCGCGTCGGCGAGCGACGCGGGCGACAGGTTGACGCAGCGCGCGACGCCGTCGCGGGCGATCGCTTCGAGCGCGAGCGCGACGGCGCGCACGTCGACATCGGTCGTCAGCCGCGCGCGCAGCGCGAGCGGCAGCCAGTGCGCCGCGACCTCGAACGCCCCGCCGCCCTGCAGCTGCAGGCGCAGCGGGCACTCGAGGTGGACGAGCGCGTTCATCGCATCGACGAGCGGGAACTGCGCGAGCTTCGCGCGCCCGCCGGCCAGCGCGTCGCCGATCGCGCGCCGCCAGGTGTCCTCGCCGCTGTAGCGTTGCGGCGCCGGTTCGAACCGGCCGAGCGCGACGGCGTACGGTCCGCGCGACTCGGCGCGCGCCAGCGCCTGGTCGGCCACCGCGAGCGCCTGGTCGAGCGTCGTCGCGTGCTGCAGTTCGACCGCGCCGACGGCAACCGCGACCTTCGGGCCCATCCCCGGCAGCACGGCGCGCAGCGCGGCGGCGATCGCCTGCGCCGTCTCTTGCGCGACGCCGCCGACCGGCAGGCACAGCGCGAAGTCGGCGCCGTTGAGCCGGCCGGTGAAGCACCCGGCGACGCGCTCGCCGTAGGCGCTCAGCGCCTGGCCGATCGCTCGCAGCACCTGGTCGGCCGCATCGCGGCCGAGTTCTCGGTTCATCGCGTCGAGTTCACGCAGGCGCAGCAGGACGAGCCCGCAGTGCTCGACGCCGTCCTCGCGCTCGACGGCCGATTCGAGCCGGGCGAGGAAGTGGCCGCGCTTGAAGAGGCCGGTGAGCGCATCGAGGTTCGCCTCGCGCCGCAATGCTTCGAGTTCGGCTGCGCGCTCGCGCAGCGCGTCGTGCCAGCGCTGCAGCGTCGCGTTCAGCGCGGCGACGACGGCGCCAAGCCGCCGGTTCGCCGGCACGTCGAGCTGGCCTTGGTGGCCGTCGAGCAGGCCCTGAGCCTGCAACCCAGCGCGGTCGAGTTCACGGCGAAACCGCAGCGTCGCGACATAGCCGAGCACGGCGGCGAGCAGCAACGCGGCACAGAACCCGGCGGCGAACATCAGCATGCCGCGCGCCTCGAAGGGTGGAATCGCCGAACGAGCGGCTGCGAAGCTGGACGCATCAAGTCAATGTCGTCCGCTGGCGCGCCGACTTGAGCTTCTGGCCGTCCGCGCTACGCGCCCCGCAGGCGCGCGGCGTGCCGAATCGACGCCGCGGCGGAGCGGTCAGCGCTTCGCCGGCGGCAGATCGGTGCAGGCGCCCTCGAACGCCTCGGCCGCCATGCCGATCGACTCGCCGAGCGTCGGGTGCGGGTGGATCGTCTTGCCGATGTCGACGGCGTCGGCGCCCATCTCGATCGCCAGCGCGATCTCGCCGATCATGTCGCCGGCGTGGGTGCCGACGATGCCGCCGCCGACGATGCGGTGGGATTCTGCGTCGAACAGCAGCTTCGTGAAGCCCTCGTCGCGGCCGTTGGCGATCGCCCGCCCCGACGCGCTCCAGGGGAAGAGGCCCTTCTTCACGTTCAGGCCCTGCGCCTTGGCCTCGTCCTCGGTGACGCCGACCCAGGCGACCTCGGGGTCGGTGTAGGCGACGCTCGGGATGACGCGGGCGTCGAACGCGGCGCGCGCGAGCTTGTCGTCGCCGAGTTGTTCGCCGGCCGCGACCTCGGCCGCGACGTGCGCCTCGTGCACCGCCTTGTGCGCGAGCATCGGCTGGCCGACGATGTCGCCGATCGCGAAGATGTGCGGCACGTTGGTCCGCATCTGGCGATCGACGGCGATGAAGCCGCGCTCGCCGACGGCGACGCCGGCACGCTCGGCGCCGATGCGCTTGCCGTTGGGCACGCGCCCGACGGCCTGCAGCACGAGGTCGTAGGTCTGCTCGGCAAGCTTGCCCTCGCCTTCGAACTTGACGAGGATGCCGTCCGGCCGCGCCTCGGCGCCGACCGTCTTCGTCTTCAGCATGATGTTGTCGAAGCGTGGCGCGTTCATCTTCTGCCAGACCTTGACGAGGTCGCGATCGGCGCCCTGCATCAGGCCGTCGAGCATCTCGACGACGTCCAGCCGCGCGCCGAGCGTCGAATACACCGTTCCCATCTCGAGGCCGATGATGCCGCCGCCGATGACGAGCATGCGCTTCGGGCTTTGCCGCAACTCGAGCGCGCCGGTGCTCGTGACGACGCGCGGGTCGTCGTTCGGCAGGAACGGCAGCTTTACCGCCTCGGAGCCGGCAGCGATGATCGCGCGCTTGAAGCCTATCGCCTGCGTCCCGCCGTTGGCGAGTGCGACCGTCAGTCGGTGCGGGTCGGCGAACTCGGCAGTTCCCCGCACGACCGTCACCTTGCGCATCTTCGCCATCGCGGCGAGCCCGCCGGTGAGCTTGGCGACGACCTTGTCCTTGTGCGCCTTCAGCTTGGCGAGATCGACGCTCGGCGCCGCAAAGCTCACGCCGAGCGCGTCGAAGTGCTTGACCTCGTCGATCACCGCGGCGACGTGCAGCAGCGCCTTGGACGGAATGCAGCCGACGTTCAGGCACACGCCGCCGAGCGTCGCGTAGCGCTCGACGAGCACGACCTTCAACCCAAGATCGGCGCCGCGAAACGCGGCCGAGTAGCCGCCCGGCCCGGCGCCGAGCACGAGCAGATCGCATTCGAGATCGACGCTGCCGCCGGCGGCGGGAGCAGCGGCCGCGCTCGCGGCGACGACGGGCGCAGGCTGGGCCGGCGCCGGCGCCGGGCTCGCCGCGACCGGTACGGCAGCAGGTGCCGGCGGGCTCGCCGGTGCCGCTGCCGCGGCAGTCGCATCGGCCTCCAGCGTCAGGATCAGGTCGCCCTCGTTGACGGTGTCGCCGAGCTTGACCTTGAGTTCCTTGACGACGCCGGCCGCCGACGACGGAATCTCCATCGACGCCTTGTCGCTCTCGACGGTGATCAGCGACTGTTCGGTCTTGATCGTGTCACCGGGCTTGACGAGCAGTTCGATGACCGCGACGTCCTTGAAGTCGCCGATGTCGGGAATCTTGATGTCGATCGTCGCCATCGCGCGCTCCTTACAGCAGGACGCGGCGGAAGTCCGCCAGGATCTGCGCCAGATAGACGTTGAAGCGCGCGGCGGCGGCGCCGTCGATCACGCGATGGTCCCAGCTCAGGCTGAGCGGCAGCACGAGGCGCGGCCTGAACTTCTCGCCGTTCCAGCGCGGCTCGATGCTGCTGCGGCAGACGCCGAGGATCGCGACCTCGGGCGCGTTGATGATCGGCGTGAAGTAGCGCCCGCCGATGCCGCCGAGCGACGAGATCGTGAAGCACGCGCCGCTCATCTCTGCGGGACTCAGCTTGCCGTCGCGCGCCTTCTTCGCAAGTTCCGCCATCTCCTGCGACAGCTGCATCACGCCTTTTTGGTCGGCGTCCTTGATGACGGGCACCATCAGCCCGTTGGGTGTGTCGGCGGCAAAGCCGATGTGGAAGTACTTCTTCAGCACGAGCTGCTCGCCGTCGAGCGACGCGTTGAACTCGGGAAACTTCTTCAGCGCGGCGACGCAGGCCTTGATCAGGAAGGCGAGCATCGTCACCTTGACGCCGGACTTCTCGTTCTCCTTGTTCGTCTGCACCCGGAATGCTTCGAGATCGGTGATGTCGGCATCGTCGTGGTTCGTGACGTGCGGAATCATGACCCAGTTGCGGTGCAGGTTCGCGCCGCTGATCTTCTTGATGCGCGCCAGGTCCTTGCGCTCGATCGGGCCGAACTTCGCGAAGTCGACCTGCGGCCAGGCGAGCAGCCCGGGGATGCCGCCGCCGGCCGCCGCAGCGGGCGCCTTCGCCTTCTGCGCCGCGGTCTGCACGCTGCCGGCCATCACGCCCTTGACGAAGGCCTGCACGTCTTCCTGCGTGATGCGACCCTTCGGACCGCTGCCGCGCACCTCGGCCAGTGGCACGCCGAGTTCGCGCGCGAGCTTGCGAATGCTGGGTGACGCATGCGGCAGCGGGCCGCTCGAGACCGGGGCCTCGACCGCCGGCAGCGCCGAGGTCGGCGAATGGCGCTCGACCGGCACGGAGAACGTCGCCGGCGCCGCAGCGGCGGGCGCTGGTGGTGGCGCGGGCATTGGAGCGGCAGCCGGCGCCGCAGACGCCGCCGCGCCGCTTGCTTCGAGCAGCGCGACGACGCTGCCCTCGCCGACTTTGTCTCCGAGCTTGACGCGCACCTCCTTCACGACGCCGGCGTGCGACGACGGAATCTCCATCGACGCCTTATCCGATTCGACGGTGATCAGCGATTGTTCGACCTTGACGCTGTCGCCGGGCTTGACCATGACCTCGATCACCGCAACCTGATCGAAGTCGCCGATGTCGGGCACCTTCACCTCGACCGTTCCGCCCGTGGCGGCCGGTGCGGCAACGGGTGCCG
>JBDHSE010000208.1:0-5330 GCA_039807955.1 Ideonella sp.
TTCCGGGCGCGGAGGCGGGCGCGGCGCCCGCCGCGCTGCCCGCGGCGGCGGTGCGCGCCGGTGATCCAGCCGCGCTCGGCACCGGCGTCGTTGTCACGCTGCGGTCGACGCCAAGGGGCGTGTCGCCAGTGCGTGGCATCGCGGCGGAGGGATCGGGGCGCGGCGCGGCAGCGTTCGACGCCAAAGCCGGATCGGCCGGGGTCGTGGCTGCAGCCGCGCCGGGCGCGCAATGGACGCGCGCCGGGTCGAGCGTTTCGGCCCCATCGGCCGGCGTCTCGGGATCGCTCTTGTCGGGGCTCCAGCGCACGGTCTTCAGGCCGAGCGAGCGGATCGTCGCGATCTGCTGCGGCGAGCTGATCTTGAAGTTGCTGAGCGGAAACGGATGCGCGAGCCAGCCGCCCTTGAGGTGGATGAACATGCCGACGCGAAGCGCGTCGACGCTGGCGAAGTGTTGCGAGGCGTTGTCGCTCATCGTTCGAAGTCTGTGGACCGCGCGCCGCCCGCTGGTGGGGTGGCATGGGCTGGTCATCGGCACCTGCGGCGCGCGACTTGAGCCGCGGCGCGCCGCGCGCAAGCGTTGGCGCGGGCTTGCGGCACGAACCGCAGCGCTTGTGCTTCAGCGGTCGATGCGGGTCGACAGCACGATCGCCGAGGTCGTGCGCTCGACGCCGTCGAGCGCGCCGATGCGGTCGATCAGCGCGTCGAGCTCGCCGATCGACGCCGCGGCGACGATCGCGATCAGATCGAACGGGCCGCTCACCGAATGCAGCACCCGCAGTTCGGGAATCTTGCGCAGCGCCTGCTCGATCGCACCGCTCTTGCGCGGGGCGAGCGTGATCATCACGTGCGCCCGCACGAGGCCGGCCTCGACCTCGTCGGCGACGACGACCGTGTAGCCGGCGACGACGCCGTGGCGCTCGAGCCGTTCGATGCGGCTTTGCACCGTCGTGCGCGAGAGCTGCAGGCGGCGCGCCAGCTCGGCGGCCGGCGTGCGCGCGTTCTCGCGCAGCAGCGCGAGCAGGGCGGTGTCGGTGCTGTCGAGTGTGACGTTCGGCATCTCGATAAGCGTTGGCCTGCGATATGCCGAAGTATGCGCTTGATTACGACGAACTGTCGGCTGCGCTTTGCCGCGCCCGCGACCAGAATGAGGCATCAATCGGAATCAGGAAGGACTGCCATGAAGAACATCCTCGTCATTGGCGCCGGCAAGATCGGCGCCGTTGCCGCCGACCTGCTCGGCCATGCGCAGCCGGCGGCCGGTGGTGCGTACCGCGTCACGCTCGCCGACCGTTCGGCACGGCTGCTCGCCGAGTTCGACGCCCGGCCGCATCGCGCGGCCCGCGTCGCTACGCTCGTGCTCGACGTGGCCGACCGCGCCGCGCTGCGCGCCGCGCTCGACGGCCAGTTCGCGGTGCTGAGTGCCGCGCCGTACCACCTGACGGTCGCCGTCGCCGAAGCGGCGCGCGAGGCGGGCGTCCACTACCTCGACCTGACGGAAGACGTCGCCAGCACGCGCCGCATCCGCGAGATCGCGGCCGGCGCGTCGAGCGCGTTCATCCCGCAGTGCGGCCTCGCGCCGGGCTTCATCTCGATCGTCGCCGCCGACCTCGCGCGCCGCTTCGACCGGCTCGACAGCATGCGGCTGCGCGTCGGCGCGCTGCCGGAGTACCCGAGCAACACGCTGAACTACAACCTGACGTGGAGCACCGACGGCGTCATCAACGAGTACTGCGAGCCGTGCGAGGCGATCGTCGACGGCCAGTTGCGCGAAGTGCCGGCGCTCGAAGAGCGTGAGGAGTTCTCGCTCGACGGCGTGCTGTACGAGGCGTTCAACACTTCCGGCGGGCTGGGCACGCTCGCCGAGACGCTCGCCGGCAAGGTGCGCACGCTGAACTACCGCACGATCCGCTACCCCGGCCACGCGGCGATCATGAAGACGCTGCTGAATGACCTGCGGCTGCGCGACCGGCGCGACCTGCTCAAGGACATCCTCGAGCAGGCGGTGCCAGCGACGCTGCAGGACGTCGTCGTCATCTTCGTCACGGCCAGCGGCGTGAAGGACGGCCGGCTGCTGCAGGAGACCTACGTGCGCAAGGTCTACGCGCAGGCGATGCACGGCACGCAGCGCAGCGCGATCCAGGTGACGACGGCGAGCAGCCTCGCGGCGATGCTCGATCTGCTCGCGCAAGGCAAGCTGCCGCAGGCGGGCTTCGTGCGCCAGGAGCAACTCGCGCTCGACACCTTCCTCGCCAACCGCTTCGGCCGCGTGTTCAGCGCCGAGCCGCTGGCGAAGGCGGCGTAGGTCGCACCGACCGCCGTCGGGCGCGGGCGATCCGGCGGCAGCGGGCTGCGAGACAATCGCGGCTCACGCTGCAACCCGGATTCCGCCATGACGCAAGCCTTCATCTGCGACGCGATTCGCACCCCCTTCGGCCGCTACGGCGGCGCGCTCTCGTCGGTGCGCGCCGACGACCTCGCCGCGCTGCCGATCAAGGCGCTGATGGCGCGCCAGCCCAAGCTCGACTGGAGTGCGCTCACCGACGTGCTCTACGGCTGCGCCAACCAGGCCGGCGAGGACAACCGCAACGTCGCCCGCATGGCGGCGCTGCTCGCCGGGCTGCCGCTCGCCGTTCCCGGCGCGACGATCAACCGGCTGTGCGGCTCGGGGATGGACGCGGTCGGCAGCGCGGCGCGCGCGATCCGCGCCGGCGAGGCGCAGCTGGCGATCGCCGGCGGCGTCGAGAGCATGAGCCGCGCGCCGTTCGTGATGCCCAAGGCCGAGTCGGCGTTCGCGCGCACCAACGCGGTCTACGACACGACGATAGGCTGGCGCTTCGTGAACAAGCTGATGAAGGACAAGCACGGCATCGACTCGATGCCCGAGACGGCCGAGAACGTCGCTGCCGACTTCCGCATCGAGCGCGAGGCGCAGGACCGCATGGCGCTCGCCTCGCAGACGAAGGCGCTGGCGGCCCAGAAGTCGGGCTTCTTCGACGCCGAGATCGTGCCGGTCACGCTCGCGCAAAAGAAGGGCGACCCGGTCGTCGTCGCCCGCGACGAGCATCCGCGCGAAACCTCGATGGAAGCGCTCGCGCGCCTGAAGCCGATCGTTCGCCCCGACGGCAGCGTGACGGCGGGCAACGCCTCCGGCGTCAACGACGGTGCCTGCGCGCTGTTGCTGGCGAGCGAGGCGGCGGCAAAGACGCACGGCCTCACGCCGCGCGCGCGCGTCGTCGGCATGGCGACAGCCGGCATCGCGCCGCGCATCATGGGCATGGGCCCGGCGCCGGCGACGCGCAAGCTGCTCGCGCTCACCGGTCTGACGCTCGCGCAGATCGACGTCATCGAGCTCAACGAGGCGTTCGCCGCGCAGGGGCTGGCCGTGCTGCGCGACCTCGGCATCGCCGACGACGACCCGCGCGTCAACCCCAACGGCGGCGCGATCGCGCTCGGCCATCCGCTCGGTGCAAGCGGCGCGCGGCTCGTGACGACCGCCGTCAACCAGCTCGAACGCTCGAAGGGGCGTTACGCGTTGTGCACGATGTGCATCGGCGTCGGGCAGGGCATCGCGCTCATCGTCGAGCGCGTTTAACGCGCGGCGCGCAGGCGGGAAGGGGGCGCGGTGAAGCTCCTGCTCCTCGGCGGCGGCGTGTTTCTCGGCCGCGCGCTGCTCGATGCGGCGCTCGCGCGCGGGCACGCGGTGTCGGTCTTCAACCGCGGCAGGGCGCGCCGCGACTGGCCCGCGGGGGTGCAGGTGCTGACCGGCGACCGGCGCGGCGACCTCGCGGCCCTGGAGGGCGGCCGCTGGGATGCGGCGATCGACACCTGCGGCTACTGCCCCGCCGATGTGGATCCCACCGCAAGCGCCTTGGCCGGCTGCAAGCGCTACCTGTTCGTCTCGAGCGTGTCGGCCTACGCATCGCTCGCGCCGCCGGGACAGGACGAGAGTGCGCCGCTCGCCGCGGCCGAAGGGCTGGCGCCCGACGCCGCCGTCACCGCCGAGAACTACGGCCCGTTGAAGGCGGAGTGCGAACGCATGCTTGCCCGTCGGCTCGGCGAGCGGCTTGTCGTCGTGCGGCCAGGGCTGATCGTCGGCAGCGGTGATCCGAGCGGGCGCTTCAGCTACTGGCCGTGGCGTGCGGCGGCGGGCGGATCGATGCTGGTGCCGCACGCACCGGGCGCTCGCCTGCAGTTCATCGACGTGCGCGATCTCGCGGCATGGATGATCGAACTGCTGGAACGCGGCGCGACCGGCACGTTCAATGCAACGGGTCCGGCCCGCGCGAAGCCGCTCGGCTGGGCCGAACTGATCGCAGCCTGTCGTGAAGGCGCGCGTGCGATCGGCATGCCGCCGGCCGAGCCGGTGGCGGTGGCCGAGGCGCTGCTGATGGCGCAGGGCGTGCAGCCTTGGACCGAACTGCCGCTGTGGATTGCGGCAAGCGATGGCGAGACGGCCGGCCTGATGGCGGTCGACATCTCGCGCGCGGTCGCGCACGGCTTGCGCACCCGGCCGCTTGCCGACAGCGTCCGCGCGGTGCTCGCCGAGGCCATGCCTGGCGCAGGCGACTCGCGCCTTGCAGCAAGACTTTCCCCTGCGCGCGAGGCCGCGCTGATCACGCTGGCAAGAGCCGCCGGCGACGCCGTGCAGATGCCATGAGCGGGATGCGATTTCTGCGATTCGGCGGCCGTCGCGCGGTCGCGGTACTTGCCGTCGCGGCGTTTGCCGGCCTGACGCCGATGCCGGGTGCGGCGGCCGAACCGACGCCGGCCGATCGGCTGCCGCTGGCGAGAATCACGCTGCCGCCCGGCTTCAAGGCCGAGGTCTTCGCCGCCGGCGTGCCCGATGCGCGCAGCCTGCGCGAGGGCGACGCCGGCACCGTCTTCGTCAGTTCGCGCTCGGCGGGCAAGGTCTACGCGATCGTCGAGACCGGCGGCAGGCGGCAGGTGAAGACGATCGCCGCCGGGCTCGAAATGCCCAACGGCATCGCGTTCCACAAGGGCGCCCTCTACGTCGCGACGATGACGACGATCTTGCGTTTCGACGCGATCGAGCAGCGCCTCGACGATCCGCCGAAGCCGGTGACGGTCTACGACCAGCTTCCGGACAAGCGCGCCCACGGCTGGCGCTACATCGCGATCGGCCCCGACGAGAAGCTCTACGTCGGCGTCGGCGCGCCGTGCAACATCTGCCTGCCGCCGCCCGGTTTCGCGCAGATCAGGCGCATGAGCCTCGACGGCAGCGGCGTCGAGGTCGTCGCCGAGGGCGTGCGCAACACGGTCGGCTTCGACTTCGACCCGAAGGACGGCAGCCTCTGGTTCACCGACAACGG
>JBDHSE010000209.1:0-5272 GCA_039807955.1 Ideonella sp.
CAGCGTGGCCGCGTACGGGATCAGCAGGTGCATCGGTCCATTATCCGGCCCCGCACACCGGCGCCCGAACGGGTAGTGTCTCAGCTTGAATTGACGCCACAGAAGCGCAGCCTCGAGCCGATGGCGTGCAGGGTGCTACGGTCGGCCCATGGCTACACGGTCAAGCACGCCGCGAGACGCGAACAAGATCCCGAAACTGATTGTCGATCGCGCCACGGGCGAAGCGCCCAGAGTGAAGCCAGCGCAAGCGAGACCGTCGGTTGCAAAGAAGACGCCAGCGAAGAAGACCAAGCGCTAGTCGAGAGCGAGCGCAAGGTTCTCGCCTTTCTTCGGATAGGCGCGCTTGAAGAACGCCAAGAACGATTTCCAGTCGTTGTGTGCGCGCATGGCACCGATGGTTGCGTACATGTGCTGCGCCAGCGCTGGATGGCCAATGTCTTCCGTGAGCCATTGCGTGTGCTTCGCCCTGCGCCGGCCGTGACCGTCGGAAGGATTCTTCCGCTGCAACTCTTCGAGCACCCCCGGCCCGAGCCGGTCATAGATCAGGTCGTTGATGTAGTGCCCGATAACGCCAGGACGGCGGCTGTTTCCCTTCCAAGGCCAACCCTTCAGTCGGTAGATTTCGCTAAAGAACTCATCTGGGAACGTCTTAACCCAGGCTGCCAGTTCCTTCCGCAGGAAGCGGTCTAGGTAGGCTTGCAGCGCGTCGCGCGCGCGAACGGCTTGGTAGCCGGTCGCCTCGTCAACCAGCGCGACGATTCCGGTTTCAGCGAGGCCGCGGACCAGCATATCCGCCTGCTTCGCGATGCGCCGCTGCGCCGGCGTGAGGATGCCTCGATCGCGGGCTTGTAGGTACACGTTGCAGACCTTCGGCAGCAGTTCGGCTGCGTAGCCGAATGCCTTGCCGCCGCTAGGGAGACGGAATTCGATTGCCCTCGTCGACGCGAAAACTTCGTCTGAAATCAACAGTTTCAGATTGTTTGCAGCCAAGAATGCGGGGGTGTTGTCGACGCCCCCCGCGGCACCGGTTCCACCTTTGGCGGTACGCGCTCGCCCGAGGGCCAAGAGGAAGCCCTGTTGCGTCAGAACGCGCGTCCCGTCACTCAGCACGTAGCACGGGATCTCGGCATTGAGCAGGCGAAGTGGGCGATCAGGCGATCCGTATTCAGCCAGCGGCAGATGTTCGTCCTTCTTGGCCGCCCATCGTGCCTTAGCCGCTTTGGCAGCGATCTCAGAACGCCTGTCTTCATCGAGCGCTTGCGCTCGCGCAATGCCGCCTTTGGCGCGGCCGGTCACATCGGATTCATCAGTCATGCTTGCTCCAAGAGATTAACTCGTGCTTGCATTATGAATGCTTGCATGATCTAATGCAAGCATTTCGCAAAGATCGCTACGCACGAACTTTCTAGCCACCGAGAAGCGCGTCCAAATCGTCACGCTGCTGACGGACAGCATGTCGATGCGCGCCGTGTCTCGCGTGGCGGACGTCTCGATCAACACCGTGAGGAAGCTGCTGTCCGACGTTGGCGCGGCCTGCTTGGAGTATCAGGACCGGACGCTGCGGCGCCTCAACTGCAAGCGCGTGCAGTGCGACGATATCTGGAGCTTCATCGAGATGAAGCAGAAGAACGTGCCGGCCGAGCTGGCGAGCGTCTTCGGCTACGGTGATGGCTACACCTGTCTCGCGATCGACGCGGATACCAAGCTCCTGTCCTGTTGGCATGTGGACACCCGCGACGGACGCGCCGCCGAAGCGTTCATCAGCGATCTATCGGATCAGCTCGCTCACCGGGTCCAACTGCCCACCGACGGTCATTGCGCCTACCTCAAGGCTGTCGGTGACGCTTTCAACGGGCACATCGACTACGCGATGCTCGTGAAGCTCTACGGTGACGCCCCCGTCCGCGAAGCCGCGCGCAAGCACAGTCCGAGCGAATACACAGGCTGCCGTGTCGAAGTCGTCTCAGGCTAGCCAGACGCCGAGCACATCAGCACGTCCTACGTCGAGCGGCAGAACCTGACGATCCGGATGCACATGCGGCGCTTCACGCGGGTTACCAATGGGTTCTCGAAGAAGGTCGAGAACCACACGCACGCGGTCAGCCTGCACTTCATGTTCTACAAATTCACCAAGGTGCACAAGACGCTGCGCGTGACCCCGTCCATGGAAGCCAGCATTGCCGATCACGTCTGGACTATCGAAGAGATCGTGCGCCTGGTGCCTGAGCCTGTGGCGAAGAAGCGCGGCCTGTACAAGCCGCGTGCCGTCGCTTCTCAGAATTCAAACTGAGACACTACCTCCGGACGTGCGACGATAGTCCCGCACCGCCTACCGCCTACCGCCTACCGCGTACCGCTGACCGATGACGCCGCGCCCCCGCATCCCACCTGCGATCTGGGCGCTCGGCTTCGTGAGCCTGCTGATGGACGTCTCGTCCGAGATGATCCACAGCCTGCTGCCGGTCTTCCTCGTCGGCACGCTCGGCGCGAGCGCGCTCACGCTCGGCCTGATCGAAGGCGCGGCCGAGGCGACGGCGCTGATCGTGAAGGTCTTCTCCGGCGTGCTGTCGGACGTCTTCGGCCGGCGCAAGCCGCTCGCCGTGCTCGGCTACGGCCTGGGCGCGGTGTCCAAGCCGCTCTTCGCGCTCGCGCCGAGCGCCGGCTTCGTGCTTGCCGCGCGGCTGATCGACCGCGTCGGCAAGGGCATTCGCGGCGCGCCGCGCGACGCGCTGGTCGCCGACCTCGCGCCGCCTTCGGTGCGCGGCGCGGCGTTCGGCCTGCGTCAGGCGCTCGACACGGTCGGAGCGTTCCTCGGCCCGCTGCTCGCAATCGTGCTGATGCTGCTGTGGTCGGACAACCTGCGCGCCGTGTTCTGGGTCGCCGTGATCCCGGCCATGCTGTCGGTCGCGCTGCTCGCGTTCGGCGTGCGCGAACCCTCGCGCGCGAGCGGCACGCCGCACGCGAACCCGATCCGGCGCGACCGGCTGCGCGAACTCGGGCCGGCCTACTGGTGGGTCGTCGCCGTTGGCGCGGCGTTCACGCTCGCGCGGTTCAGCGAAGCCTTCCTCGTGCTGCGCGCGGCCGACGCCGGTCTGGCTCTCGCGTGGACGCCGCTCGTCTTCGTCGGCATGAACCTCGTCTATGCGCTTGCCGCGTATCCGCTCGGCAGGCTCTCGGACAGAGTCAGCCACGCCGGGCTGCTCGCCGCCGTGATGGCGGTCCTGATCGCCGCCGACGTGCTGCTCGCGCTCGGCACGAACGCGCTCACGGTCGGCCTCGGCATCGCGCTCTGGGGGCTGCACCTCGGGATCACGCAGGGGTTGCTGGCGACGATGGTCGCCAACGCCGCGCCGCCCGCGTTGCGCGGCACGGCGTTCGGCGTCTTCAATCTCGCGAGCGGCGGGGCCTTGCTCGTCGCGAGCCTGCTTGCCGGCCTGCTGTGGGAGCGCATCGGCGGCGGCGCGACGTTCGCCGCCGGCGCGATGTTCTGCGCGCTGGCGCTCGCCGTGCTGCTGTCGCGCCGCGCCGCGCTTCAGGACCCGAGGGTTAGCCGGTAGCGATGGTCGATCGTCGCCTCGCCGCGCAGCTCGGCGGTGCCGGTCGCGACGCGCGCGAAGCCCAGGCGCTCGAGCAGCGCGATCGATCTTGCGTTGCGCGCGTCGACACTCGCGAGGACGTCGCGCACGCCGTGGCGTTGCGCCAGCTCGTCGATCAGCCAGCGGCAGCCCTCGGTCGCGAAGCCTTGCCCCCATGCAGGCGGCGTGAGCAGGTAGCCGATCCACGCGCGGCGATCGGCGACGAGCGTCGCCTGCAGCGTACCGATCGCCGCGCCGTCGTCGATGCGGCGCATCACCCAGTTGAGCCACGTTTCGTTCGCCTCGGGCGGCGCGCCGGCGGCGAGTTCGGCGAAGCGCGCGGCGAGCAGCGCGACGGTCGCCCGCGCCTCGTCGTCGACGTAGGTGTACAGGCGCGGATCGGCGAGCAGCGGAAAGAGCAGCGCGGCGTGCGCCGGGCGCAGCGGTTCAAGCCGCAGCCGCGCGGTGCAGGCGGCGTCGGCGCCGGGGAGTTCGGGATCGCTCATTGCACCGATCATCGCCGCTCGCGGGTTGGGTTGGCAGGCGCCGGATCGGCCGCTACACTGGCTATGTGTACAGGTTCGCTCGAGCGCCGCGGCGCGGTTGAAACCGGCCATGCCAGAGCGCCTGATCGCGCACCTCGACATGGACGCGTTCTACGCCTCGGTCGAGTTGCTGCGCTACCCCGAGCTGAAGGGCGAGCCGGTCGTGATCGGCGGCGGACGCCACCACGGGCCGAAGACGCTGCCCGACGGCACGCGCCGCTTCGCGCGGCTGCGCCACTACACCGGCCGCGGCGTGATCACGACGGCGACGTATGCGGCGCGCGCGTTCGGCGTCAACTCCGGCCTCGGGCTGATGAAGGCTGCCCTGCTCGCGCCCGACGCCGTGCTGCTGCCGGTCGACTTCGACGAGTACCGCCGCTACTCGCGCCGCTTCAAGGACGCGGTGCGCGCCATCGCGCCGCTCGTCGAGGATCGCGGCATCGACGAGATCTACATCGACCTCACCGCCCTGCCCGGCGCACAGGACGACGGCGGGCGCGCGATCGGTGCGGCGCTCAAGGCCGCGGTGTTCGACGCGACCGGGCTGACGTGCTCGATAGGCATCACGCCGAACAAGCTGCTCTCGAAGCTGTGCTCCGAATTCGACAAGCCCGACGGCCTGACGCTGCTGCGCGAAGACGAGATCCCGGCGCGGATCTGGCCGCTGCCCGCCAGGCGTATCAACGGCATCGGGCCGAAGGCGGCACAGCGGCTCGAGACGCTCGGCATCCGCAGCATCGGCGAGCTGGCCGCCGCCGACGCGGCGCTGCTCGTCAGCCAGTTCGGCGCGCACTACGGCTCCTGGCTGCACGAGGCGGCGCATGGCCGCGACGAGCGGCCGGTCGTGACGTATTCCGAGCCGAAGAGCATCAGCCGCGAGACGACCTTCGATCGCGACCTGCACGCGGTGCGCGACCGCGCGACGCTCACGCCGCTGCTGACCGGCTTGTGCGTCGCCCTCGCCGGCGACCTCGCGCGCAAGGGTTATGCGAGCAGGACGATAGGCATCAAGCTGCGCTTCGACGATTTCAGGATCGTGACGCGCGACCTGACGCTGCCGGCGCACACGATGGACGCGCGCAGCATCCGCCGCGCGGCCGGCGAGTGCCTGAAGCGCGTCGATCTGACGCGCCGGCTGCGGCTGCTCGGCGT
>JBDHSE010000210.1:0-5251 GCA_039807955.1 Ideonella sp.
GTGCGCAGCGCGTCGAGCGCCTTGGCATCGGGATCGACGCCGACGCCGCCGGGGACGACGACATCCATCGTCAGCCGATGCCCGAAGTGAGCGTGCGACGCGCGCAGCCAGTCCTCGCGCAGGCGCGAGAACTGGGCCAGTGCGAACACCAGCGCGGCGTCGCTGCCGAGGGCGCCGAGGTCGCCGAGGTGGTTGGCGACGCGCTCGCGTTCGAGCAGCAGCGCGCGCAACGCGGCGGCGCGCGCGGGAAGCGTGCAGCCGGCGGCCGATTCGAGCGCCATGCAATAGGCCCATCCGAAAGCGACCGTCGAATCGCCCGACACGCGGCCGGCGAGGCGGTGCGCGTCGAGCGGCGCCAACTCCGTGAAGCGGCGCTCGATGCCCTTGTGCGTGTAGCCCAGGCGCTGCTCGAGGCGCAGCACCTTCTCGCCGACGGCCGAGAAGCGGAAGTGCCCCGGCTCTATCGTTCCGGCGTGCACCGGGCCGACGGCGATCTCGTGCACGCCGTCGCCCTCGACGCGCACGAAATCGTAGTCGCCGGGGTCGGTGGCGGTCGCGAGATCGGGTTCGCCGGCGTCGCGACGCAGCGGCCGCCAGCGCCTGCCGTCGGGCGCAAGCTGCGCACGCCGCGGCCATGCGCCGTGATCGAGCCAGGGGCGTTCGTCGTCGGCGCCCTCGGCCTCGATGCCGAGCAGGTCGGCGCAGGCGCGCTGCATGCGCGATGCGGCGGGGAAGTGGCGCGACAGATCGGGGAAGCGCGGCGTGTCGCCCGGCGCGAGCGGGAGGTCGAGCCAGACGAGGCCGTCCGCCACCGCATACGCGACGCAGGCGAAGAGTGCGCTTTGCGCGCCGTTCGCTTCGCCTCGGTCGCTGCCCCACAGCGAGACGAGCCGGCCGCCGCTTTCGGCCACCGCTGCTGCCGCCGCGCTCCACTGCGCCGCATCGACCGTGCCGCGCCAGATCGGCAGCGGCGCGGGCAGCGGCATCAGCGCGAGATCGAGTCCGGGGATGCGCATCGCCGTCATCCTCCGCCGATCATGCGCGCTGCCTCGCGGTACCAGGCGTCAAGGTAGGGCGGGATGTAAAGGCCCAGCATCAGCGCCAGGCCGAGGTGGACGAAGACCGGCACGAGAGCCGGCGGATGCGGCAGCCGGTGCGCCGTCGTCTCGCCGAACACCATCGGCTGCACGCGCGCGAAGACGGCGGCGAACGCGACGGCGAGCGCGACGAGCAGCAGCGGCGTCGCCCACGGCTGCTCGCTCATCGCCGTCGTGATGATCATGAACTCGCTCGCGAAGACGCCGAACGGCGGCATGCCGAGGATCGCGAGCGAGCCGAGCATCAGCCCCCAGGCGACCGTCGGGCTGACCTTGATGAGGCCGCGGATGTCGTCGATCAGCTGGGTGCCGACCTTCTGCGTCGCGTGGCCGACGGCGAAGAAGATCGCCGACTTGACGAGCGAGTGCACCGTCATGTGCAAGAGACCGGCGTAGGTCGCGATCGGCCCGCCGACGCCGAACGCGAACGTCATCAGCCCCATGTGCTCGATCGACGAGTAGGCGAACATGCGCTTCACGTCGCGCTGGCGGATCAGGAAGAACACCGCGGCGACGACCGACAGCAGCCCGAACGCGATCATCAGACGCCCCGCGAGCGGCCCCTGCAGCGCGCCGTCGGTGAGCACCTTGCAGCGCAGCACGGCGTAGAGCGCGACGTTGAGCAGCAGCCCCGAGAGCACGGCCGACACCGGCGTCGGCCCCTCGGCGTGGGCGTCGGGCAGCCAGTTGTGCAGCGGCACGAGGCCGACCTTCGTGCCGTAGCCGATGAAGAGGAAGGCGAACGCGAGCGTCACGATGTCGGGGTCGAGCTGCGCCTTCACCGCGTTCAGGTTGGTCCACAGCAGCGCGCCGCCCTCGGCGCCGAGCACCTTCTCGGCCGCCATGTAGACGAGCACGGTGCCGAAGAGGGCCTGCGCGATGCCGACGCCGCACAGGATGAAGTACTTCCACGCCGCCTCCAGGCTCGCCGCGGTGCGGTAGACGCTCACCAGCAGCACGGTGGTGAGTGTCGCCGCCTCCATCGCGACCCACAGGATGCCGAGGTTGTTCGTCATCAGCGCCAGCAGCATCGTGAAACAGAACAGCTGGTACATGCTGTGGTACAGGCGCATGCGCGGCGGCGTCATCTTGCCGCGGTCGCGCTCGACACGCATGTAGGGGCGCGAGAAGATCGCCGTCGTCAGCGCGACGAACGCGGTGAGGGTGACGAGAAAGACGTTCAGCGCATCGATGAAGAACTCGCGCTGCCAGACGAACTGCGGCCCTTCGGCAATCACCTGCGCGGTGAGCACGCAGGCGGCGATGAAGGTGCCGGTGCTGAACGCGACGTTCGCCTCGGGCGCCTTCTCGCGGTGGCCGGCGAACGCGAGGACGACGCCGCCCGCGAGCGGGATGCCGAGGACGAACAGCAGCGGCGGCATCAATCCTCCTTCAGCCGTTCGAGGTGGCGGATGTCGAGGCTGTCGAACTGCTCGCGGATCTGGAAGATGAAGACGCCCAGGATCAGCACGCCGATCAGCACGTCGAGCGCGATGCCGAGCTCGACGACCATAGGCATGCCGTAGGTCGCCGAGGTCGCGGCGAAGAAGAGGCCGTTTTCCATCGCCAGGAAACCGATCACCTGCGGCAGCGCCTTCGCGCGCGTGATCATCATCAGGAACGACAGCAGCACGCTCGCCAGCGCAATGCCTATCGTGCCGCGCGACAGCGTCGCCGACAGCTCCGAGATCGGCAGCGCGAGGTTGAACGAGACGATGACGATCAGGATGCCGATCAGCATCGTCGTCGGGATGTTGATCAGCGTCTCGATGTCGGACTCGATGTGCAGCCGCTCGACGACGCGGTGCAGCAGCCACGGGATCAGCACGACCTTGAGCACGAAGGTGATGGCGGCCGACAGGTACAGGTGCGACTGCGCGGTGACGCTGGCGACGACGACCGTCGACAGCACGAGCACCGCGCCCTGCAGCGTGTACAGGTTGATCAGCGACAGCAGCCGGCGCTGCGCGATCATCGCGAAGGCGAGCAGCAGCAGCACCGCGCCGAGCAGGTGGATGAACTGGGTCAGCAGCGCGTTCATGCGTTGGTCGCCAGCAGGATGTGGACGAGCATGCCGAGGACGGCGAGCAGGAACGCGGTGGCGAGGAACTCGGGGACGCGAAAGATCCGCATCTTCGCGTTCAGCGTTTCGAGCAGCGCGAGCGCCGCGCCGCCGATCGCGAGCTTGACGACGAGCAGCAGCAGCGCCGGCAGCAGCGCGAGCGGCGTCTGCGCCTCGGCGATACCCCAGGGAAAGAAGAGCGCGAGGCCGATGCACGAGTAGGCGAAGAGCTTCAGGCTCGCCGCCCATTCGAGCAGCGCGAGGTGGCGGCCCGAGTACTCGAGGATCAGCGCCTCGTGGATCATCGTGAGTTCCAGGTGCGTCGCCGGGTTGTCGACCGGCACCCGCGCGTTCTCGGCGAGCGAGACCATCGTGAACGCGACGCCGGCGAACGCGAGGCCGGGATAGATCGCGAACTCGCGGTGCGACAGCGTGTCGACGATCGTCGGCAGCAGCGTCGAGTGCGAGATCAGCGACGCCGAGAAGAGCACCATCAAGAGCGCCGGCTCGGCGAGAAAGCCGATCAGCATCTCGCGGCGCGCCGCCATCGAGCCGAAGCCGGTGCCGATGTCCATCGCCGCGAGCGAGATGAAGACCCGCGCCAGCGCAAAGAGGCCGACCAGCGCGATGGCGTCGGCCACCGGCGCGAGCGGCAGGTCGGTCGACAGCGTCGGCACGATCGCACCGGCGAGCAACATGCAGCCGAAGACGATGTAGGGCGTCGCGCGAAAGAGCGGCGACGCCGCGTGCGCGACGACCGACTCCTTGTGGAAGAGCTTGTGCAGCACGCGGTACGGCTGCAGCAGCGGCGGCGCCGACTTGTTCTGCAGCCAGGCGCGGCACTGGTTGACCCAGCCGGTCAGAAGCGGCGCGAGCGCGAGCGCGACGACGATCTCGAGAAGTTGGGCAAAGGCGCCGGCGGCGGTCATCGCTTCACCACGAGCAGGGTTGCGATCAGCGTCAGGAAGCTCCACAGCAGGTAGGTGCCGATGCGCCCCTGCTGCATGAGGCCGACGAGGCGCGCGATGCGCTCGGCGAGCGCGACGACGGGCCAGTAGATCCAGCGCCAGAAGTGATCCTCGATCGTCACCCGGTAGCGCGGGTTGGCGTCGAACGGCGACGGCAGTTCGCGCTCCATGCGAAAGAACGGCTCGAAGATCTGGCGCACCGGCTGGCCGAAGCCCTCGGCCGTGTCCTGCATGCGCGCGCTCTGCCAGGGGTGGCCGCAGTCCCACGCCGGGACGCGGCGGATGCGGCCGTGGTAGAAGCGGCGCACGATCAGGAACGCGAGCGCGAAGCTCGCCGCGACGCCGAGCAGGAAGATCACCGGCCCGTAGCTCGCGCGCTCGGCGCTCGTCGGCACCAGCAGCCAGCCGCCGCCGGCGAGCTGCGCGCCGAGATCGGCGCCGACGAGCTGCTGCGTGATCGGCGCGATGACGGCGATGAACTGCACCGGCGCGAGGCCGAGCACGACGCAGCCGGCCGCGAGCCAGACCATGCCGGCGCGCTCCCAGCGATCGGCGTCGTGCGCGCGGACGAGCTTCTCCTCGCGCGGCTGGCCGAGGAAGATGACGCCGAAGAACTTGACCATCGTGTAGCCGGCGAGCGCGGCGACGAGCGCGATCAGCGCCGCGACGACCGGGATCAGCATGTTCAGCAGCGAATCGGGCAGGCCCGGCGCGAAGAGGAAGCTCTGCAGCAGCAGCCACTCCGAGACGAAGCCCGACAGCGGCGGCAGCCCGGCGCTCGCGAGCACGCCGACGAGCGTGAGCCAGGCGACGCGCGGCATGTTGCGGATCAGGCCGCCGAGCTTGCCGAGGTTGCGCTCGGCCGTCGCGTGCAGCACGCAGCCGGTGGAAAGGAACAGCAGGCTCTTGAAGAACGCGTGGCCGGCGACGTGGTAGAGCGCCGCCGTGAGCGCGAGCGCCGCCATCGGCGCCATGCGATAGGCGAGGAAGATCAGCGCGAGGCCGATGCCGGCGAAGACGAGGCCGATGTTCTCGATCGACGAGTACGCGAGCAGGCGCTTCATCTCGGTCTGCACCGACGCGAAGACGACGCCGAAGAGGGCGGTCGCGAGACCGAGCGCGAG
>JBDHSE010000211.1:0-5186 GCA_039807955.1 Ideonella sp.
AGAAGTCGGTGATGGAGTTCCTGCTCATCAACCACCCGCTCGACTGCCCGATCTGCGACCAGGGCGGCGAATGCCAGCTGCAGGACCTCGCCGTCGGCTACGGCCATTCCGGCTCGCGCTACACCGAGGAAAAGCGCGCCGTCTTCAGGAAGGACGTCGGCCCGCTGATCTCGATGGAGGAGATGACGCGCTGCATCCATTGCACGCGCTGCATCCGCTTCGGCCAGGAGATCGGCGGCGTGATGGAGCTCGGCATGATCAACCGCGGCGAGCACTCCGAGATCACGACCATCGCCGGCGACACGATCGACTCCGAACTGTCGGGCAACATGATCGACATCTGCCCGGTCGGCGCGCTCACCAGCAAGCCGTTCCGGTTCACGGCGCGGACCTGGGAGCTGTCGCGGCGCAAGTCGGTCAGCCCGCACGACAGCACCGGAACGAATCTCGTCGTCCAGGTGAAATCGAACCGCGTGATGCGCGTCGTCCCGCTCGAGAACGAGGATGTGAACGAGTGCTGGATCGCCGACCGCGACCGCTACTCGTACGAGGCCCTGAACAGCGACGACCGGCTCACCGCGCCGATGATCAAGGAAGGCGGCACCTGGAAGGCGGTCGACTGGCAGGCGGCGCTCGACTACGTGGCGGGTGGCCTGCAGCAGGTCGTCCACACCCGCGGTGCGCAGGCGGTCGGCGCGCTTGTCGCGCCGCACCGCACCGTCGAGGAGGCCTACCTGCTCGCCAAGCTCGTGCGCGGACTCGGCAGCGACAACATCGACCACCGCCTGCGCCACGCCGACTTCGCCAACACCGCGGCCGCAGGCGGCGCGCGCTGGCTCGGCACGTCGATCGCCGCGCTCTCGACGCTCGAGCGCGCGCTCGTCGTCGGCTCGTTCCTGCGCAAGGACCATCCGCTCTTCGCGCAGCGCATCCGTCAGGCGGCGCGCCACGGCGCGAAGGTCTACAGCGTGCACTCGCTCGCCGACGACTGGCTGCTGCCGGTCGCCGGCCGCATCACCGCCGCGCCGGGCGGCTGGCCGCGCGCGCTGGCCGACATCTGCGCCGCGATCGCGAAGGCGAAGGGTGTCGAGGCGCCGGCCGAGGGTGAAGCGACGGCCGAGGCGCAGGCGATCGCCGACGGCCTGCTGTCGGGCGAGCGCAAGGCGGTGCTGCTCGGCAACGCCGCCGCGCAGCACCCGCAGGCGTCGACGCTGCTCGCGCTCGCGAACTGGATCGGCGCGCAGACCGGCGCGAGCGTCGGCTATCTCGGCGATGCCGGCAACGGCGTCGGCATGCAGCTCGCCGGCGCGCTGCCGCAAGCCGGCGGCCTCGACGCCGGGCGCATGCTCGGCGCGCAGGGCGGGCTGAAGGCGATGCTGCTGTTCGACGTCGAGCCGGCGCTCGACGCCGCCGATGCGCGCGCCGCGTCCGCCGCCGTCGCCGGCGCCGATCTCGTCGTCGCGCTCACGTTGTTTCGCTCGGCGGCGGCCGACATCGCCAACGTCATGCTGCCGATCGCGCCGTTCACCGAGACCTCGGGGACATTCGTCAACGCCGAAGGCCGGGTGCAGAGCGTCCTCGGCGTCGCGAAGCCGCTGGGCGAGACGCGCCCCGGCTGGAAGGTGCTGCGCGTGCTCGGCAACCTGCTCGGGATCGAAGGCTTCGACTACGAGAGCGCCGAAGACGTTCGCGCCGCCGCGTTCGGCGACGGCGACGTCGCGTCGCGCCTGGACAACCGCGCGGCGCCGCTTGGCGCATCGACGGCGCAGGCCGCGGGCGGCCTCGAGCGCATCGCCGACGTGCCGATCTATACGAGCGACCCGCTCGTGCGCCGCGCACCGGCGCTGCAGGCGACTCGCGACGCGCTCGCGCCGGCGGTCGGCATCCCGGCCGCGCTGTGGCAAGAACTCGGGCTGCACGACGGTGACAGGGTGCGCGTCGCGCAGGGCGACGCCGATGCCGAGCTGCCGGCGCGGCTCGACGCGACGCTCGCCGCCAACGCGGTTCGCATCGCCGCCGGCCATCCGGCGACGGCGGGCCTGGGCGCGATGTTCGGCGCGATCCGGATCGAGAAGGCACGAGCATGATCGACAGCTTCACGACCTACGGCAACTCGCTGCTCGGCGGTTGGTGGGACCCGGTCTGGGTGCTGATCAAGATCGTCGTCCTCGTCGTGCCGCTGATGGTCTGCGTCGCCTACCTGACGCTGTGGGAGCGCAAGGGCATCGGCTGGACGCAGATCCGCCCCGGTCCGAACCGGGTCGGCCCGTACGGGTTGCTGACGCCGATCGCCGACGCCGTGAAGCTGATCTTCAAGGAGATCATCCTGCCGTCGGCGGCGAACCGGCCGCTGTTCCTGCTCGGGCCGGTGATGACGATCATGCCGGCGCTCGTCGCCTGGGTCGTGATCCCGTTCGGCCCCGAAGTGGCGCTTGCCAACGTCAACGCCGGGCTGCTGCTGCTGCTGGCGGTGACGTCGATCGAGGTCTACGGCGTCATCATCGCCGGCTGGGCGTCGAACTCGAAGTACGCCTTCATCGGCGCGCTGCGCGCGACGGCGCAGATGGTGAGCTACGAGATCGCGATGGGCTTCGCGATGGTCGTCGTCGTGATGGTCAGCGGCAGCCTGAACATGACCGAGATCGTCCTCGGCCAGGGCCGCGGCTACTTTGCCGGGATGGGGCTCAACTTCCTGTCGTGGAACTGGTTGCCGCTGCTGCCGATCTTCCTCGTCTACTTCATCTCGGGCATCGCCGAGACGAACCGCCATCCGTTCGACGTCGTCGAGGGCGAGAGCGAGATCGTCGCCGGCCACATGATCGAGTACTCGGGGATGGCGTTCGCGATGTTCTTCCTCGCCGAGTACGCCAACATGATCCTGGTCTCGATCATCGCGGTGACGCTCTTCCTCGGCGGCTGGTACGCGCCGATCGACAGCGTCGTCTTCAACTGGATCCCGGGCTGGATCTGGCTCGGCATCAAGACCTTCGTCGTCGTCACGATGTTCCTGTGGATCCGCTCGACCTTCCCGCGCTTTCGCTACGACCAGATCATGCGCCTCGGGTGGAAGGTCTTCATCCCGATCACGCTGATCTGGCTGGTCTTCGTCGGACTGTGGATGCAGTCGCCGTGGAACATCTGGAAGTGAGCCTGCCCATGTCTGCCGCCGCATCGATCAAGAACGCGCTGTCGAGCCTGATGCTCGCCGAGCTTTTCAAGGGCCTGGCCGTCACCGGCCGGCACTTCCTGTCGCCGCACATCACGGTCCAGTTTCCCGAGGAGAAGACGCCGCTCAGCCCTCGCTTTCGCGGCCTGCACGCGCTGCGCCGCTACGACAACGGCGAGGAGCGCTGCATCGCCTGCAAGCTGTGCGAGGCGATCTGCCCGGCGCTGGCGATCACGATCGAATCCGACCAGCGCGCCGACGGCACGCGGCGCACGACGCGCTACGACATCGACCTCACGAAGTGCATCTTCTGCGGCTTCTGCGAGGAGAGCTGCCCGACCGACTCGATCGTCGAGAGCCACATCTTCGAGTACCACGGCGAGAAGCGCGGCGATCTGTACTACACGAAGGACATGCTGCTCGCCGTCGGCGACCGCTACGAGCGGGAGATCGCAGCGAACCGGGAGGCTGACGCGAAGTACCGCTGACGGCGCGCGGCGCCGGCCGCCGCGAGTCGCGCCACAAGGACGCGCAAGCACGACATGACGACCATCACCGCACTCTTCTACGCCTTCTCGGCCGTGCTGCTGTACGCGGCCTTTCGCGTCATCACCGCGCGCAGCACGGTGCATGCCGTGCTCTTCCTCGTCCTCGCCTTCTTCAGCGCGGCCTGCGTCTGGATGCTGCTGAAGGCCGAGTTCCTCGCCATCGCGCTCGTCCTCGTCTACGTCGGCGCGGTGATGGTGCTGTTCCTGTTCGTCGTCATGATGCTCGACATCAACCTCGACGCGATGCGCCACCGCTTCTGGGTCCACTTCCCGGTCGCGGCGCTGGTCGGCGTCGTCATCGCGCTCGAGATGGCGGCCGTGCTGCTCGTCGGCTTCGACCTCGCCGAGGCACCGGCGGCGAGCGCGAAGGCGGTCGAACTCGGCAACACGCGGCTGCTCGGCATCGAGATGTTCACCAACTACATCTACCCGCTCGAGGTCGCGTCGGTGCTGCTGCTCGTCGCGATCATCGCCGCGATCGCGCTGACGCTGCGCGGCCGCAAGGACGCGAAGGCGCAGTCGCCGTCCGAGCAGGTGCTCGCGAAGAAGGCCGAGCGGCTGCGCATCGTCAATGTCGAGCCGGTCGTCGAGGCGCCGGCCGCCGCGCCGGCAGCGGGAGCCCAGCCATGACGGCGCTCGGCCCGATCACCCTCGGCCACTACCTGGCGCTCGGCGCGGTGCTGTTCGCGGTGTCGGTGATCGGCATCTTCCTCAATCGCAAGAACCTGATCGTGCTGCTGATGGCGATCGAGCTGATGCTGCTCGCCGTCAACACCAACTTCATCGCCTTCTCGCACTTCCTCGGCCAGATGGACGGGCAGGTGTTCGTCTTCTTCATCCTCACCGTCGCCGCGGCGGAGGCCGCGATCGGGCTGGCGATCCTCGTCGTGCTGTTCCGCAACCGAAGCACGATCAACGTCGAGGACCTCGACGAACTCAAGGGCTGATGCGATGAGCGCCCAGATCTCCGAATCCACCCTGCTCGTCATCGCGCTCGCGCCGCTGGCCGGCAGCCTCGTCGCCGGCATGGCCGGCCGGCGCATCGGCCGCGCCAACTCGCACCGCGTGACGATCCTCGGCGTCGCGATCTCGTTCGTGCTGTCGGTGCTCGTGCTGCTCGACGTGCTCGACGGCGCGCGCTTCAACGCGACCGTCTACGAGTGGATGACGGTCGGCAGCCTGAAGATGGAGGTCGGCTTCCTGATCGACGGCCTGTCGGCGATGATGATGACGGTCGTCACCTTCGTCTCGCTGATGGTGCACATCTACACCATCGGCTACATGGCCGACGACGAGACCTCGCCCGGCGGCTACCAGCGCTTCTTCAGCTATATCTCGCTCTTCACGTTCAGCATGTTGATGCTCGTGATGAGCAACAACTTCATGCAGCTGTTCTTCGGCTGGGAGGCGGTGGGCCTCGTCTCGTACCTGCTGATCGGCTACTACTACGCCAAGCCGAGCGCGATCTTCGC
>JBDHSE010000212.1:0-5184 GCA_039807955.1 Ideonella sp.
CGCTGCGCGAGGCCGACTTCCTCGACGCCTGCGTTCGCTGCGGGCTGTGCGTCCAGGCCTGCCCCTACGACACGCTGCATCTGGCCGGGCTGATGGCACCGCTGCCGGTCGGCACGCCGTACTTCGTCGCCCGCGAGACGCCGTGCTACATGTGCGAGGACATTCCGTGCGCGGCGGCGTGCCCGACCGGCGCGCTCGACCTCGCCGACATCGGCGCGGCGCGGATGGGGCTGGCCAAACTCACCGCGCCCGAGCGCTGCTTCAGCTACACCGGCGTTGCCTACTGCGACAGCTGCTTCCAGGCCTGCCCGATCAAGGGCCGCGCGATCCGCATGCAGCACGGCCGCACGCCGCGCGGCGGCAGCTTCCAGCCGGCGGTCGACGCCGACTTCTGCACCGGCTGCGGCAAGTGCGAGGACGCCTGCATCCTGGAAGGCGACGCCGCGATCACCGTCGCCGCCAACCATGCGGCGCGGCGCTGAGGCCGCCGCGGGCGTGGCGGCAACGCCATCGCAGCGAACTGCGCCGCGGCGTTCGCTGTGGCAGCGCAACCGCTGGCTCGTCGCGCGGCGCGTGTCGCAACTGCTCGTCCTCGCGCTCTTTCTGCTCGGGCCGTGGGCGGGGGTGTGGATCGTTCGCGGCAGCCTCGCGTCGAGCGAGTGGTTCGGCGTGCTGGGGTTGACCGACCCGTTCGTGGCAGCGCAGGCGCTGCTCGCCCACCGCACGCTGTCGGCGACCGCGCTCGTTGGCGCGTCGATTGTCGCCGGCGCCTACATGGTGTTCGGCGGGCGCAGCTACTGCGCCTGGGTCTGCCCGATCAACCCGGTGACCGACCTCGCCGCCTGGCTGCGCGCGAAGCTGCGGCTGCCGGCGCTGCTCGGCCGTGTCAAGCCCGACAAGCGCCTGCGTTACGCGGTGCTCGGCGTCGCGCTGCTGCTGTCGGCGCTGCTCGGCAGCGTCGTCTGGGAGACGGTCAATCCGATCACGCTGCTGCAGCGTGCGCTCGTGTTCGGCGTCGCCGGCGGCTACGGCGCGGTGATCGCCGTCTTCGGCTTCGACCTGCTCGTGCTGCCGCGCGGCTGGTGCGGTCACCTGTGCCCGGTCGGCGCGTTCTACGGCGTCGTCGGCCGCGGCGCGGTGCTGCACGTCAGCGCCGAGAACCGCGACGACTGCACGCGCTGCGGCGATTGTTTCCGCGTCTGCCCCGAGCCGCAGGTCATCGCGCCTGCGCTGTACGGCGCGGCCGACGGCCGCTCGCCGGTGATCGAGAGCGCATCGTGCATCCGCTGCGCACGCTGCCTCGACGTCTGCGACGAGGATGTGTTCCGCCTGAAGATGGTCGCGCCGCTGGGCGGCGACAGACGCAGCGCGCCGGCCGATCCGCGCTGATGCGACATCGCCGAGAGCTAGCGCAATCGTCGCGGTCATCGGCCGCATGCTTGCGCAGGACGGCGCGGCAGCGTAGCTTGCGAAGCGGATCGAAGAACGAACGACACGGGAACAACAATGCGACATGAAACCCAGATCGGCTTGGCGCAGGCGTTTCGCGGCATGCACGACGGCAGCCGCGTGTTGCTGCTGCCCAACGCCTGGGACGCCGGCAGCGCGCGATTGTTCGAGCAGCGCGGCTTCGCGGCGATCGCGACGACGAGCGCCGGCCTCGCCTGGTCGCTCGGCTATGCCGACGGCGAACAGGCGCCGCTCGCCGAGGTGCTGGCGGCGATCGCGCGCATCACGCGCGTCATCAAGCTGCCGCTGACGGCCGACATCGAGACCGGCTACGGCGAGACGCCGCAGGCGGTGGCCAAGACCGTGCGCGCGGTGATCGAAGCCGGCGCGATCGGCATCAATCTCGAGGACGGGATGCCGGGGCACGGCCCGCTGCGTGCGACGGACGACGCTGCGGCGCGGATCCGCGCTGCGCGCGACGCGGCCGACGCGAGCGGCGTGCCGATCGTCATCAACGCGCGCGTCGACGTCTGGATGCAGCGCGACGGCGCGGCGCCTGCCGAGCGCCTCGCCGACGCGATCCCGCGCGCCAAGGCGTACCTGGCGGCCGGGGCGGACTGCATCTTCGCGATCGGCCTCGCCGACGCGGCGACGATGGCTGCGTTGGTGCAGGCGATCGACGCCCCGGTCAACGTCAACGCGACCGCCGGCACGCCCGATCTCGCCGCGCTGGCGCGCATCGGCATCGCGCGTGTCAGCACGGCGTCGCGGCTGGCGATGCTGGCGCTTGCCGCGGCCGACAGCGCGGCGGCAAAGGTGCTGGAAAGCGGCCGCTTCGACGGCCTGATCGCGGGCTTCACTTACGCAGATGCGCAGCGCCTCTTCGAGCCGCCCGCGCCCCGCGCTGCAAACTGACCGAAAGGATCATTCGATGAGCCACCACCCCCGCATCGACTACAAGCAAGCCTCGCCGGGCGCGTACAAGGCGATGCTGAACATGGAGACCTATGTGCGCGGATCGGGCCTCGAGCACTCGCTGCTCGAACTCGTGAAGACGCGCGTCTCGCAGATCAACGGCTGCGCTTATTGCCTCGACATGCACACCAAGGACGCGCGCGCCGCCGGCGAAACCGAGCAGCGCCTGCACGTGCTCGCCGCCTGGCGCGAGGCACCGTTCTATACGGAGCGCGAACGCGCCGCGCTCGCCTGGGCGGAGGCGGTCACGCTTGTCGCGACGAACGACTTGCCCGACGCGCTGTACAAGGAAGTGCGCGCCCAGTTCGACGAGAAGGCGCTCGTCGACCTGACGCTCGCGATCGTCACGATCAACGGCTGGAACCGGATCGCGATCGGCTTTCGGGCGGATGTCGGCAGCTACAAGGCGGCGCCTCCGCGCTGAGTCGGGGGTCGCGTTTTGATACGATCTCGCACCGCCGTGCCGCCGGTGCGCGGTGCGGTATCGCCCGCGACCCCAACCCAGCAAGGGAGAGAGACATGGCCAGTTTCAAGTTGAACTTCATCCGCCCGCTGCTCGCCGCGGGACTGATCGCAGGCGCGCTGGGCAGCGCGGCGGCGGCCGACATCAAGATCGGCGTCGCCGAAGCGCTGACCGGCCCGGCCGGGCAGTACGGCCAGTCGATCAAGAACGGCTTCGTGCTGGCCGCCGACGAGATCAACGCCGCCGGCGGCATCAACGGCAACAAGCTCCAGCTGCTGTTCGAGGACGAGGCCGGCAAGAAGGAACAGGCGATCGACGTCTTCAAGAAGCTGATCTTCCAGGACAAGGTGCTGATGCTGTTCGGCCCGACGCTGTCGAACTCGGCGCAGGCGGCCGACCCGATCGCGCAGGGCGCGAAGGTCGTCGTCTTCGGCACCTCGAACACGGCCGACGGCATCACCTCGATCGGCGACTACGTGTTCCGCAACTCGGTGACCGAGGCCGACGTGCTGCCCGAGACCTTGCGCGTCGCGATCAAGCATGCCGGCATCAAGAAGGTTGCGGTGATGTACGGCAACGACGACGTCTTCACCAAGAGCGGCTACGACAACTTCAAGAAGGCGCTCGAGAAGCTCAACATCCCGGTCACGACGACCGAGACCTTCGCCAAGGGCGACGTCGACTTCAAGGCCCAGCTCACGAAGATCAAGGGCAGCGGCGCCGACGCGATCGTGCTGTCGGCGCTGATCGCCGAAGGCGCGCCGATCATGGTCCAGGCGCGCCAGCTCGGCATCGACTGGCCGGTGATCGGCGGCAACGGAATGAACTCGGTCAAGGTCTTCGACCTCGCCAAGGGCGCGTCCGACAACCTCTGGGTCGGCAGCCCCTGGGCGCTCGGCAACGACACGAAGGAGAACGTCGCCTTCATCGAGGCCTACAAGAAGAAGTTCGGCGCCGCGCCCGACCAGTTCGCCGCGCAGTCGTACGACGCGATGCACATCGCCGCGCAGGCGATAGCCAAGATCAAGCTCGGCGGCGACCTCGATGCCAACCGCAAGGCGTTGCGCGACGCGCTGCCGAACGTCAGCTGGACTGGCGCGACCGGCCCATTCAAGTTCCACCAGGCGACCGGCCGCGACGGCAAGCCGGCCGGCTACGACGCCGATCAGGCGGCGATCGTCTCGGTCACGAAGGGCGGCAAGTACGTGATCGAGAAGTGACGAGCTGTCGCGGGGCGCCGTGATCACGACGTCGAACGACGCGCACCGGGCGCCGCCTCTGCCGGCGGCGCTCGATCGGCGCGCCGCACCGCGGGGAGCGTCGCTTGCTTGACCAGCAGCTCGTCAACGCGCTGTCGCTGGGCAGCGTGTACGCGCTGTTCGCGCTCGGCTTCACGCTCGTCTTCGGCGTCCTCGGCGTCATCAATCTGTCGCACGGCGCGGTCTTCATGATCGGCGCCTACGCCGCGCTCGAGGTCGTGACGCGCCTGGACCTCGGGCTGTGGGGAGCGCTCGCCGCGGCGTTCTTCGTTGCCGGCGCGTTCGGCCTCGCGATCGACTGGCTCGTGCTCAAACCGCTGCGCAAGCGCAACGTCACGCACCTGATCCCGATGATCGCGACGATCGGCCTCGCGATCTTCTTCAACAACGCCGCGCAAGGCATCTTCGGTGCGCAGAACCTGCGCTTCCCGACCGAGCTGATCCCGCACCAGCAGCTCCACTTCCTCGGGGTGCAGATCAGCGTCCTCGAGGTCGCGATCGTCGCGCTGTCGTTCGCGCTGATGGGCGCGCTCTTGATCGTGATGCGCAAGACCCAGCTCGGCCGCGCGCTGCGCGCGATCGCCGAGTCGCCGAAGGCGGCGGCGCTGCTCGGCATCAACGTCGAGGGTCTGTTCTACCTGACCTCGTTCACCGCCGCCGCGCTCGGCGGCATCGCCGGCCTCTTGATCGCGCTCTATTCGAACGCCGTCTTCCCGCTGATGGGCCAGCCGATGCTGCACAAGGGCATCGCCGTCATCATCCTCGGCGGCATGGGCGACATCCGCGGCGCGTTGATCGGCGGCCTGTTCCTCGGCTTCGCGGAAGTCCTGTCGGTCGCCTACATCGGCTCGTCGATGCGCGACGCGGTCGCCTTCGGCCTGCTGTTCCTCGTCCTGCTGCTGCGGCCGCAGGGCATGTTCGGCAAGGTTCTCGAGCGCAAGGCGTGAGCGCGGCGGTGCGTCCCTGAGCGATGGGCGGCTTCGAGGAGTTCTGGGCCGTCTACAGCAACCTGGTGCTGTCGATCGGCATCAACGCGCT
>JBDHSE010000213.1:0-5174 GCA_039807955.1 Ideonella sp.
CGAGCCGATACAGACTTCAGCTACCCGCGCAACGAGGAACGAACATGGACATGATCGCCGAAGCCACCCACGTCGCCGCGCACGAAGCCGCCCGGCTGGCTGCGCCGCCTGCCCTGCGTGCCGTGCCGGTCGGCGGCGAATACCTGACGTTTCGCATCGGCGCCGAGGAGTACGGCATCGACATCCTGAAGGTGCAGGAGATCCGCTCCTACGAGGCGCCGACGCGAATCGCCAACGCCGCGGCGTTCATCAAGGGCGTCATCAACCTGCGCGGCGTGATCGTGCCGATCGTCGATCTGCGCATCAAGCTCGGCTGCGACAGCGCCGAGTACAACGCGTTCACCGTCGTCATCGTGTTGAACGTCAAGGGCCGCGTCGTCGGCGCCGTCGTCGATTCGGTCTCGGACGTGCTCGAACTCGCGAGCGACGCGATCAAGCCCGCGCCCGAGCTGTCGTCGGCGATCGCCGGCAACTACATCACCGGCATCGGCAGCGCGGCCGAGCGCATGCTGATCCTGATCGACATCGAGTCGCTGATGGCGAGCCCCGAGATGGGCCTCGTCTACGCCGCAGGCTGACGCCGCACAGCGCTACTCGGCCGCGCGGCGCAGCGTATCGACGACCGGCTGGCGCAGCACCTCGCGCAGCCCCCACCAGCCGGCGCCGAGCGCGAGCAGCGCGCCCGCCGCCGCACCGGCGAGCGGCACCCACGGGGCAGGGTTCCAGGAGAACTCGAACGCATAGTGCGCGAGCGCGCGGCCGACCGCGATCGCGGCGAACGACGCCAGCAGCCCGGCGAGCGCGCCGACACCGAGCAGTTCGAGCCGTTGCACGCGCGCCAGCAGCGAAGCGCTCGCGCCAAGCGCGCGCATCACCGCGAACTCGCGGGCGCGCGCCTCGCGCGTCGCGCTGACGGCGGCGAACAGCACGACAAGGCCGGTCGCGAGCGTGAAGCCGAACAGGAACTCGATCGCGCGGATGACCTGGTCGAGCACGCCCTGCACCTGGCCGAGCGTCGCCGACACGTCGACGTTCGTGACGTTCGGAAACTCGCGCGACAGCGCGTTGTCGAAGCCCTTGACGGCCGGCGCGCGAAACGCCGCGATGTACGTCGTCGGCACGCCCTGCATCCGCGCATGCGGGAACATGACGAAGAAGTTGACCCGCATCGACGCCCAATCGACCTTGCGCAGGCTCGTGATGCGGCCCTCGACCGGGACGCCCGCGATGTCGAAGCGCAGGCGGTCGCCGAGCTTCAACCCAAGCTCGGTCGCGAGCCCCTCCTCGACGCTCAGCGCATCGGCCTCCTCGGGCTGCCAGCGGCCGCCGGCGAGCTCGTTGTAGCCGGGCATCTCGGCCGCGGTGCTCAAGTTGAACTCGCGTTCGACGAGGCGCTTGGCGCGATCGGCGATGTAGTCGTCGGGCGTCACCGGCTTGCCGTTGACGGCGACGAGGCGGCCGCGAATCATCGGATACCAGTCGAAGTGCGCGACGCCGGCCGCGCGCAGCCGGGCCTGGAACGCTTCGCTCTGGTCGGGCTGGATGTTGATGACGAAGCGGTTCGGCGCGTCGGGCGGCGTCGCCTGCCGCCAAGCCGAGATCAGGTCGGTGCGCAGCAGGACGAGCAGGACGAGCGCGAGCAGCCCGACGGCGAGCGCCGACACCTGCAGCACGGCGAACGCCGGCCGCGCCGCGATCTGGCGCGTCGCGAGCACCAGCCAGCGCGGCGCGCGCGACTCGGGGACGACGCGCTTCAAGGCCTGCACCGCGACCCACGACGCGGCGGCGAACAGCGCGACGGCGGCGCCGAAGCCGCCGACCGCGATCAGCCCGAGCTTGATGTCGCTCGCGACCGCGAGCAGCAGCGCGGCGAAGCCGAGCACGCCGGCGGCGAGCACCGCCGCCGACGCTGGCTTCAACGCGCCGACGTCGCGCCGTATCACGCGCAGCGGCGGCACGCGCGCCAACTGCAGCACCGGCGGCAGGCCGAATCCGAGCAGCAGCGTGAGGCCGACGCCGATCCCCAACAGCGCCGGCCAGCTGCTTGCCGCCGGCAGCGCCGCACCGACGATGCCGGCGAGCAGCCAGATGAAGACGTAGTGCACCGCGAAGCCGATCGCGACGCCGGCCACGCTCGCGATCACGCCGACGGCGGCGAACTCGGCGCTGTACTGCAGCGCGATCGTCCGCTGCGACTGGCCGAGCACGCGCAGCATCGCGCAGTCGTCGAGGTGGCGGTTCGCGAAGTCGCGCGACGCAATGCCGACCGCGACCGCTGCCAGCAGCGCCGCGAGCAGCGCGACGAGGTTGAGGAACTTCTCGGCGCGGTCGAGCGTCTGGCGCATCTCGGGCCGGCCCGACTCGAGCGACTCGACGCGCACGCCGTGCAACGCGTCGCTCTTGATCCGCGCCTCGACCCAGGCGACGAACGCGCCGACCGCCGCCTCGCGGCCGTTCGGCGCGGCGACGGCAAGCCGGTACGTCACGCGGCTCGCCGGCTGGATCAGGCCGGTCGCCGCGAGGTCGGCCTCGTTGAAGAGCACACGCGGCGCGAAGCTCATGAAGCCGGCGCCGCGGTCGGGTTCGAGGATGATGATGCGCGTCAGCGTGAACGCCGCGTCGCCGAGCAGCAACTGGTCGCCGAGCTTCAACTGCAGCGCCTCCAGCAGCGAGGCATCGACCCACGCCTCGCCCGGTGCGGGCGCCTGCGCGACGGTCTGCACCGGCGCGTCGGCCGCGTCCTTCGTCTGTAGCCGGCCGCGCAGCGGGTAGCTCGCCGAGACCGCCTTCGCCGCGACGAGCTTGGTCGCGCCGCCGCGCTCGTCGCTCGCGCGCGCCATGCTCGGGAAGGTCGCGTTGTCGGCGACCGCAAGGCCAAGCTCGCGCGCCTTCTCCGCGAAGCCCGGCGGCGCCGGCTGGTCGCTCGCGACGACCGCGTCGCCGCCGAGCAACTGGCGCGCGTCCTGCGTCAACTGGCCCGCCATGCGGTCGGCGAAGAAGCCGACCGCGGCGAGCGCCGCGACGGCAAGCGTCACCGCCAGCGCGAGCAGGCGCAGCTCGCCGGCGCGGAAGTCGCGCAGCGTCTGGCGCGCGGCAAGCGCCCACCAGCTCGGGGATCGTGGTCTGCTGTTGTTCGTCATCGGGTCAACGCGCGGACGTGGCCGCGCAACGACCGGGCGACGATACCGCAGCGCGGATGCGGCATCGCTTGCGGCGCAGAACGCCGTCTTCAATCGAGGTGAATGCGACAACGATCGGCGAATGATCCAATCGCGGTATGGACCTGCCCTCGCTCTTCGTCTCGCACGGCTCGCCGATGATCGCGCTCGAACCCGGCGCGGCCGGCGCCTTCATGCAGCGCCTCGGCCCGGCGATCGACGCCGCGTTCGGCCGCCCGCGCGCGGTGCTCGCGGTCTCGGCCCACACCGCGGCGCGCCAGCCGTTCCTGCTCGCCGCCGCACGGCACGAGACGGTGCATGATTTCGGCGGCTTCCCGCCCGCGCTCTACGCGCTGCGCTACGACGCGCCGGGCGCGCCGACGTTGGCTGTCGACGTCGAAGCGAAGCTCGCCGCCGCCGGCATCGCCGCGCCGCGCATCGACGAGGGCGGGCTCGACCACGGCATCTGGACTGTGCTGCGCTACCTGTACCCGCAGGCCGACGTGCCGGTGCTGCCGCTCGCGCTCGTCCCCGACATGCCACCGGCGCAACTCTTCGCGCTCGGCGAGGCGCTCGCCGCGCTGCGCGCCGAAGGCGTGCTCGTGCTCGGCACCGGCAGCATCACGCACAACCTGCGGCTCGCCTTTGCCGCCCGCCCGCCGCGCACCGATGTGCGGCACGATGCCGACACGACAGCGAGCGGCGAGATCCCCGAAAGCCGCGCGTTCCGGTCCTGGTTCGCCGAACGCAGCGCGGCGCTGGATTGGGACGCCCTCTTCGACTACCGCCGCCGCGCGCCGCACGCCGCGCTGATGCACCCGACCGACGAGCATTTGCTGCCGTGGTACGTGGCGGCCGGAGCCGGCGGCCGATCGGCCGCGCCCTTGCGCCTGTACGAAGGCGTCTCGCTGTCGAGCCTGGGCATGGACAGCTATGCCTTCGGCGACACGGCAGCGGTATTGCAGGCGGCGCTGCGCTGAGGTGAAGCCAAGTCTCGAACAGTTCGTTCGGCGTCGGCCCGTTCGGCAAGGCCCCCTCACCCCTACCCTCTCCCCGAGGGAGAGGGAGGTGGCGAGTTCCGTCACCGGCGCGCGGAGGGCCGCATTGGCCCGCTCCCTCTCCCGCCTGCGGGAGGGTTGGGGTGAGGGCAGCTCGGAGTGTGTGCTAAGCATGCCACTGCCGGTTCTGCGAAGCCGGTGCGGGGCAGGTCGCGATGCGCCTGCGAGGCGCCGAGGAGCGCAGCAGCCAGGGCCCGCGCGCGCCAGCGCGCCACGTGATCTGACTCGGCGCAGATGTCCGAACGCAGCGCGCGACAGCGCGCGAAGTGAGTTGTGCGCCGGGGCCCTGGCTGCGAGCACCGCAGGGTAGTCGGCGCAGCCGACCGCCTCGCCGAAGCGTCGCGGCCTGTCCCGCGCCGGCTTCGCCCACACCGCGATCACGCGGGCAAAGCGCGGCCCGCAGTATCAGTTGGATGGCGCACGATCAGGCCCACATGCCCGTCCACAAGGTCGCGTCAACTGCTGCCCGCCTCGCGCATCGCATCGCGCACCGCGGCAAGCTGGCGGCGCGAGACGGCAAGCCATTCGTCGGTCGGCGCGACGCGCACCGCCCAGCCTTCAGTGTCGTCGGCGTCGGCGCCGAGTCCGCGCCGCTCGAGCGCGCGCAGCGCGTGGCGTGCGACGAGCGCGTTGCGGTGCACGCGCAGGAAGCGGGTGCCGAGGCGCGATTCGAGTTCGGCGAGCGCCTCGTCGAGCACGTGGGTTCGCTCGGCGGTACGCAGCGTGACGTACTTCAGCTCGGCCTTCAGGTAGAGCACGTCGTCGAGCGGCACGCGAACGACGCGGCCGAGTTCGGTGACGACGATCACCGGCGGCTCGGCGGCCGGCGCCACTGCGCCCGACTGCGCTGCCTTGCGCTGCGCCGCGCGCTGCAGGGCCTCGGCGAGGCGCGCGCGGCGCACCGGCTTCGTCAGGTAGTCGACCGCGTTCAGCTCGAAGGCGTCGAGCGCGTGCTCGG
>JBDHSE010000005.1:0-29748 GCA_039807955.1 Ideonella sp.
GAAGGCGGCACCTTCCTCGGCCCGGTCGACTTCGCGTTCCGCGGTCCTGAACGCCAGTTCCTCGGGCCGCTGGGCTTCGCCACCAACGGCGGCGACCTCGCGCCGGGCAACTCGGGCGACTGGGGCATCGGCGCGCGCTGGAGCCCCGAGTGGCTCGACGGCACGCTCGGCGCCTACTACCGCAACTACTCCGACAAGCTGCCGCAGGTGCTGCTGACCAAGTTCGGCCCGAACGTCAGCCAATACAACCTGATCTACCCCGACAACATCAGCCTCTACGGCCTGAGCCTGGCGAAGAATATCGGCGGCGTCAGCGTCGGCGCCGAACTCTCGTACCGCCACAACACGCCGCTGTTCGCGCAGATCTTCGGCAATGCTGCGGCCGCCGGCGTGCTGCCCGGCGGCGAGACGGCCGGCCCGCGCGGCAATACCGCCAACGGCCTCGTCAACCTGCTCGGCGTGATCCCGAAGACGGCCGTCTTCGACGCCGCGACCTGGGCCACCGAACTGGTCTGGGCGCATCTCGTGTCGGTGGAAAGCGGCGCCAACCTGTTCAACGGCCTGGGCTACGCACCGTGCACCGGCAAGGACAAGTGGGACGGTTGCGTCACACGCAACTACTTCGGCCTGTCGGCCGCCTTCACGCCGACCTGGTACCAGGTGTTTCCGGGCGTCGATCTGTCGGCGCCGATGGCGGTGTTCTACGGACTGTCGGGCAACGCGCCGACGATCTTCGGCGGCAACCAGGGCAACGGCAACTACGCGATCGGCCTCGGCGCGGATGTCTACCAGAAGTACCGCTTCGACCTGAAGTACATCGACTACTTCGGCCGCACCAAGGACAACGGCACGATGGTCACGTCGCAGAACGGTTTCACGACGCTGCTGAAGGACCGCGGCTCGATCTACCTGACCTTCAAGACCACCTTCTAACGTTCATTCGACACTGGAGACGATGATGAAACTGCAACCCACCCTGCTCGCCGGCGTCATTGCCGTGCTGATCGGCAGCACCGCGCAGGCGGCAATCACGGCCGAACAGGCCAAGGCCCTGGGCACGACACTGACCGCAGTCGGCGCCGAGAAGGCCGGCAACAAGGACGGCACCATCCCCGCCTACACCGGAGGCCTGACGACGCCGCCGGCCGGCTTCAAGCCCGGTGACGGCATCCGCCCCAACCCGTATGCCAACGAGAAGCCGCAGTTCGCGATCGACGCCAAGAACATGGCGCAGTACGGCGATAAGCTGACCGAAGGCACGAAGGCGCTGATGAAGCAGTACCCGGCGTTTCGCGTCGACGTCTACCCGACGCACCGCAGCGTCGCCTTCCCGAAGTGGCTGCAGGACAACACCGCGAAGGTCGCGACGACGGCCAAGACCGGCAACGGCGGCCGCTCGATCGAAGGCGCGCACGCCGGCTTTCCGTTCCCGATCCCGAAGGACGGCTACGAGGCGATGTGGAACCACCTGGTGCGCTTCAACGGCCCGGCCTACGAATCGAAGTACCGCAACCTCGTGGTCGACGCCAGCGGCCGCGCGTCGCTCGCGACCGAAGGCGACAGCGTCCAGGACTACCCATACTGGGACAACACCAAGACCGCCGCCGAGACCTACTGGCGCATCAAGCTGACCTACACCGCGCCGGCCCGCCGCGCCGGCGAGGCGCTCCTGATCGTCGACCCGCTCGACATCGGCAACAAGGACCGCCGCGCGTGGAGCTACCTTCCGGGCCAGCGCCGTGTCAAGGTGGCGCCTGACTTCGCCTTCGACACGCCCAACCCCGGCACCGCCGGCGGCAACACCTTCGACGACATCTTCATCTTCATCGGGTCGATGGACCGCTTCGACTTCAAGCTCGTCGGCAAGAAGGAGATCTACGTGCCGTACAACGACTACGCGGCGGTCTACGGCTCGAAGCAGGCCGACCTGCTGAAGCCGAACTTCCTCAATCCAGACCTCGTGCGCTGGGAACTGCACCGGGTGTGGGTCGTCGAGGCGACGCTGCGCGAAGGCAAGCGCCACGTCTACAGCAAGCGCACTTTCTACCTCGACGAGGACTCGTGGGCGGCGCTCGCGTCGGACGAGTACGACGCGCGTGGCCAGATCTACCGCGCCGGCTTCGCCTACATGGCGCCGAGCTACGACCTGCCAGCGCCGTACACCGACATGTTCGCGACCTACGACCTGATCGGCCGCACCTATTCGCTGACCGGCTTCATCGCCGAGACCGGCGGCATGAAGCACACCAAGCCGCTCGCCGACCGCGAGTGGACGGCCGACGCGCTGGCCGGAGCTGGCATTCGCTGAGGCCGTCCCGGCCGCGCCGATCGCAGCGATCGGCGACCTGAATCGCGGCGGCGGGCCAGAGGGTCCGCCGCCGCGTGTTCGTTGCGCGAGCGAGCCCTGCCCGCCCGTCGCATGTGGGTGTGCGCATCACCTCGGCAGCGCGGCCGGGCAGGCCCTCGCCCCCTGCCAAGAGGGGGCCGCAATCGGATCTCCGCCGCGAGAATTCTTTGCATGGCCGCAGTGCGCTGCGGCACCGCAAGCAAGGCCCGATCGCGCGGGGCCGCACGCAGGAGACCACATGTTCAAGCACACCGCACTCTGGGGATTGACGCTCGCCGCCGTCGTCGGCGCGGCGCTCGCGACGCCGCCGGCAAGCACCTGGCAAGACGTTCTCGACCAGCCCGCAATGAAGAGCGCGCTCTCCGAGCGCGCGTTGATCAACGGTCTCGGCCAAGCCGGCGAACGGCTGGTCGCCGTCGGCCAGCGCGGCCATGTGCTGTTGTCCGACGACGAGGGCAAGACGTGGCGCCAGGCCGACGTGCCGGCCAGTTCCGACGTGGTGGCGGTGAGCTTCCCGACGCCGGCCGAAGGCTGGGCGGTCGGCCACGACGGCATCGTGCTGCACAGCAAGGACGGCGGCGCGACCTGGTCGCGCGCGCTCGACGGCCGCCAGATCGGCGCCCTGATGGTCGACTTCTACAAGCGCGAAGCGGCATCGTTCGGCGACGACAAGCGCGCCACGTCGCTGCTGCAGCAGGCCGAGAGCTTCGCCGCCCAGGGCCCCGAGAATCCGTTCCTCGACATCGCGTTCGAGAGCCCGAGCACCGGCTATCTGGTCGGCGCCTTCGGTCTCATTTTCCGCACCACCGACGGCGGCACGACGTGGCAGCCGCTGCTGCACGCGACCGAGAACCCGAAGGCGCTGCATCTTTACGCGGTGCGAGCGATCGGCGGCGAGGTCTACGTTGCCGGCGAGCAGGGGCTCTTCCTGAAGCTCGATCGCGACGCGCCCGGCGGCGGCCAGTTCAAGGCAATCGAACTGCCGTACAAGGGCACCCTGTTCGGCATCGTCGGCACCGACCGCGTTCTGATCGCCTACGGCCTGCGCGGCACCGTGCTGCGCAGCACTGACGCCGGGCGCAGCTGGGAGGCGGTACCCACCGGCGTGCCGGTCGGCCTCACCGCCGCGAGCATCGACGCCAAGGGCCGGATCGTCATCGCAAGCCAGGCCGGCCACGTGCTCGTCAGCACCGACGGCGGCAAGAGCTTCGCACTGGCCAAGGTGGACAAACCGCTGCCGGCCGCCGCCGTCGCGCTCGCAGGCGCCTCCACCGTCGTCGTCGGCGGCCCGCGGGGCCTTGCCGCCCGCGCCCTGCCCTGACCTTCAACCGGACCGACCGCCATGCATGCAGCCACCGACAGCGACAACCAGCCCCGTCCGGGCGGGCTCGATACCTTCGATCCGAATACCGGCTCGCGCCTCGAGCGGCTGGTGTTCAACCACCGCCGCGCGGTGATCGCGCTGTGCGCGCTGATTACGATCGTGCTCGGCTTCCTCGCGGCGACGCGCCTCACGCTCAACGCGAGCTTCGAGCGCATGCTGCCGGTCGGCCATCCCTACATTCAGAACTACCTGCAAAACCGCAGCGAGCTGCGCGGCCTCGGCAATTCGCTGCGCATCGTCGTCGCCAACCCTGGCGGCGACATCTACGACCCGAAGTACCAGGAGACGCTGCGCAAGATCAACGACGAGCTGGTGCTGACGCCGGGTGTCGATCGCGCCTGGGTCAAGTCGCTGTGGTCGCCGGCCGTGCGCTGGACCGAAGTGACCGAGGAGGGCTTTCGCGGCGGCCCGGTGATGCCCGACAACTACGACGGCTCGCCGAAGGCGACCGAGCAGCTGCGCGGCAACATCGCGCGCGCCGGCATCGTCGGCAGCCTCGTCGCGAACAACTTCAAGTCGAGCATGATCGTCGTGCCGCTGCTCGACAAGGACCCGGCGACCGGCCAGCGCATCGACTACAGCGCGCTGTCCAGGCAGATCGAGGACATCCGCGCCCGTCACGAGCACAGTGCCGACGGCAAGACTGCGGCAGTCGAGGTCCACGTCATCGGCTTCGCCAAGCTCGTCGGCGACCTGATCGACGGCCTCATGCGCGTCGCGCTTTACTTCGCGTTCGCCGCCGCCGTCGCGGCCGCGATCATCTACTTCTACACGCGCTGCGTGCGCAGCACCGTGCTCGTCATCGCCTGTTCGCTCGTCGCCGTGCTGTGGCAGCTCGGCCTCGTCGCCGCCTTCGGCTTCGAGATCGACCCGTACTCGATCCTCGTGCCCTTCCTCGTGTTCGCGATCGGCGTCAGCCACGGCGCCCAGAAGATGAACGGCATCATGCAGGACATTGCCCGCGGCGCGCACAAGCTGGTCGCCGCACGCTACACCTTCCGCCGCCTGTTCCTCGCGGGCCTGACCGCGCTGCTGGCCGACGCCGTCGGCTTCGCGGTGCTGATGGTGATCGACATCCCGGTCATCAAGGACCTCGCGCTGACAGCGAGCATCGGCGTCGCGGTGCTGATCCTGACCAACCTGATCCTGCTGCCGGTGCTGCTGTCGTACGTCGGCGTGAGCCCCGCCGCCGCCGCGCGCAGCCTGCAGACCGACGATGCGACGCCGCGCGGCATGAACCGCGTGTGGAAACTCCTCGAGCGCTTCACCGAACGGCGCTGGGCGACGGCCGCCGTGCTCGGCGCCGCCGCGCTGATGGCGCTGGGCGTCGCGACCGGCCACCACCTGAAGATCGGCGACCTCGACGCCGGCGCCCCCGAGCTGCGCGCCGGCTCGCGCTACAACCGCGACAACGCCTACATCACGGCCAACTATTCGCTCTCCAGCGACCAGTTCGCCGTCATCGTCAAGACCGAGAAGGAAGGCTGCCTGAAGTACCAGACACTGATCGAGGCCGACCGGCTCGCGTGGCAGCTGCAGCAGATCGACGGCGTGCAGACGACAGTCGCGCTGCCCGACGCGGTGCGCCGCATCACGGCCGGCAGCAACGAAGGCAGCCCGAAGTGGCTGACGATCGCGCGCAACCAGGACGTGCTGAACTACGGCGCGCAGCAGGCGAGCGTCAACAACCCCGATCTCTTCAACACCGAATGTTCGGTGATGCCGGTCATCGCCTACCTCGCCGACCATCGCGCCGAGACGCTCGATCGCGTCGTGCAGGCGAGCAGCGCCTTTGCCGAACACCACAGCACGCCCGAGCGTCAGTTCCTGCTTGCCGCGGGCAGCGCCGGCATCGACGCCGCGACCAACATCGTCGTGCGCCAGGCGTGGACGCAGATGCTGCTGCTGGTCTATGCGGCAGTGACGGTGCTGTGCTTCATCACGTTTCGCAGCTGGCGCGCGGTGGTCGTCGCGATCGTGCCGCTGGTGCTCACGTCGTTCCTGTGCGAGGCGCTGATGGTCGCACTCGGCATCGGCGTCAAGGTCGCGACGCTGCCGGTCGTCGCGCTCGGCGTCGGCATCGGCATCGACTACGCGCTCTACCTCTTGAGCGTGCAGCTCGCGCAGCAGCGCGTCGGCGTGCCGCTGCGCGAGGCCTACCGCCGCGCGCTGCAGTTCACCGGCAAGGTCGTCGTGCTGGTCGGCGTCACGCTCGCCGCGGGCGTCGTCACCTGGGCGTTCTCGCCGATCAAGTTCCAGGCCGACATGGGCATCCTGCTCGCGTTCATGTTCGTCTGGAACATGGTCGGCGCAGTCATCCTGATCCCGGCGCTCTCCCATTTCCTGCTGCAAGGCGTCGGATCGCGCGCGACGCGCGCCGCGCCGCTCGCCGCGGCGACCGCGGTCTGACCGGGTCGCCGCTATGCGGACCGACTCTGCCCCGGCGAGCGCGGCGCTGCGCGTCGACTTCGTCTCCGACATCACCTGCCCGTGGTGCGCGATCGGCCTCGAAGGCTTGCTGCAAGCGATCGCGCGGCTTGGCGATGAAGTGCCGGTCGAGCTGCATCTGCAGCCGTTCGAGCTCAACCCCGACATCGCGGACGAAGGCGAGCCGATCGCCGATTACGCGGCGCGCAAGTACGGCGCGAGCCCGGCCCAGCTTGCCCAGCGCCAGAGCCTGATCCGCGGCCGGGCGGCCGAACTCGGGTTGGACTTTCGCGAGCGCACACACGTCTACAACACCTTCGATGCGCACCGGCTGCTGCATTGGTCGGTCCCGCGGGGACGCGCGCTCGACGTCAAGCGCGCGCTGCTGCGCGCCTATCACGAGCGCGGCGAGAACCCGGCGTCGCCCGGCGTGCTACTCGCCGCCGCACAGGAGGCCGGCCTCGACCGGCTCGAAGCCGGCGACATGCTCGGGCGCGGAACGTTCGGCCGCGAGGTGCGCACGATCGTGCGCCAATGGCAACGGCTGGGGATCAGCGGGGTGCCCACGACGGTGATCGACGGCCGGCCGGCGCTCGAGGGCGGGCAGGCGCCGGCCGTATTCGAGGCCGCGCTGCGCGACGCCGCGCAACGCCGCCGCCGGCCGCAAGCCGGCTGAACGCGGCACGCGAATCCGGCCGAACGCGCGTCGCCGCGCGACAATCACGTGGGCCGCTGGTCGGCATATGCTCCTTGCGCACGACAACGCGGTGAGACCTGCATGACTCATACCAAACCGCGTCAATGGATTGGATATGCTCCCTCTCCCACTTGTGGGAGAGGGTTGGGGTGAGGGCGATGCGGGCCGCGCCCACCCTCACCCCAGCCCTCTCCCGCCCAGCGGGAGAGGGGGCAAGACAGGCCGCCGCGTTCCTAGACGGTTGAACGCGAACCGGTATCAGACACACGCGGATGCGAACTTCGAATCCCGAGAGGAATGACGACATGACGATTGCACGACGCGCGGCGCTCGCGCTCTTGACGACGACCGCGCTGCTCGCCGGCTGCGTGGCCTACGCCCCGGCGCCAGGCACGTCCAAGTTCGACCAGTCGTTCGACGCCGCGCTGAACGCTGCCTCGGACAGCGGCGTCACCGTTGCCAGCGCCGACCGCGCGAGCGGCCGCATCGTCGGCAGCAAGGCCGGCGCGGCGGTGACGATCACGCTCGAGCAGCAGGCCGACGGCCGCGTGCGCGTCGCCTTCAACGCGCCCGACTCGAAGCAGACCAACCCGACGCTGACCGAGCAGTTGTTCGCCGCCTACCAGCGCCGCATGGGGCGCTGAAGGCGCGCCGCCCGCGCCGCAGTCACGCGACGACGTGCACCCCGCCGTCGACGTAGATCGTGCCGCCGGTGATGCGGCGCGCATACGGCGTCGCGAGATAGGCGCAGGCAAAGCCGACGTCCATGATGTCGACCAGTTCGCCGATCGGCGCCTTGTGCGCGGCTTCGGCCAGCAGAAGGTCGAAGTCCTTCAAGCCCGACGCGGCGCGCGTCTTCAGCGGCCCGGGCGAGATCGGATGGACGCGGATGCGGCGCGGGCCGAGTTCGAACGCGAGGTAGCGGCACGCCGCCTCGAGCGCCGCCTTCACCGGCCCCATCACGTTGTAGTTGTCGACGACCTTCTGCGCGCCGTGGTAGCTCATCGCGAACAGCGAGCCGCCATCGGTCATCAGCGGCGCGGCGGCGCGTGCGAGGCGGATGAACGAATGGCACGACACGTCCATCGCGCGCGCGAAGCCGGCCGCCGAGCAGTCGAGCAGCCCGCCCTGCAGGTCGTCCTTCGGCGCCCAGGCAATCGAATGGACCGCGATGTCGAGCCGCCCCCAGTCGCGGCCCAGGCGCTCGAACAGCGCCTCCATCTGGCCCGGCTGTTCGACGTCGAGCGGGGCGAGGATCGTCGCGCCGATGCTGCGCGCAAGCGGCTCGACGAAGGGCCTTGCCTTCTCGTTCAGGTAGGTCAGCGCGACGTCGGCGCCGAGTTCGTGAAACGCCTTCGCGCAACCCCAGGCGATCGAGTGCTCGTTGGCGACGCCGACGACGAGCGCCTTCTTGCCCGCCAGCACGCGATCGGCGGCCGATGTCATGGTCATGTGAATTTTCCTTGCAGTCGGTTCAGCCGCGCGCCAGCACGTCGCGGGTGTGGCGCGCGATCATCAGTTCCTCGTTCGTCGGCACGCGCCAGACGTTCACCCGACTCGCCGCGTCGTGCAGCCGCGTTGCGCCGGCGTCGTTCGCGGCGGCGTCGATGCTCGTGCCGAGCCAGCGCGCGTCGCGTATCACCGCGGCGCGGATCGCGGCTGCGTTCTCGCCGATGCCGGCGGTGAAGACGATCGCATCGAGTCCGCCGAGCGCGGCGGCGAGCGAGCCGAGTTCGCGGCGGATGCGGTAGACGTAGAGATCGATCGCGAGCCGGGCGCGCGGCGCGTCGCTCGCGAGCAGGCCGCGCATGTCGCTCGACACGCCCGAGACGCCGAGCAGGCCCGAGCCGTTGTAGAGCAGCTTCTCGACCGCCGCCGCGTTCATGCCGCGCGCGTTCATCAGGTAGAGCACGACGCCGGGGTCGAGGCTGCCGGTGCGCGTGCCCATCATCAGCCCGTCGAGCGCGGTAAAGCCCATCGTGCTCGCGACGCTCTTGCCGCCGTGCAGCGCGCACATGCTCGCGCCGTTGCCCAGGTGCAGGACGATCGTGCGCCCGGCCGCCGCCGCCGGGTCGAGCGCGGGCAGTACCGAGGCGATGTACTCGTACGACAGGCCATGAAAGCCGTAGCGGCGGATGCCCTGCTCGAACATCTCGTACGGCAGCGCGAACATCTGGGCCAGCTCGGGGTTGCCGCGATGAAACGAGGTGTCGAAGCACGCGATCTGGGGCAGCGCAGGATGGCGTTCGAGCAACGCCCGGATCGGCGCCAGGTTGTGCGGCTGGTGCAGCGGCGCAAGCGGCTCGAAGGCGCGCAGGTCGTCGAGCACCTTCGCATCGACGCGCAGCGGCCGGTCGTAGTCCGGCCCGCCGTGCACGACGCGGTGGCCGACGCCGGCCAGCCGGTCCGTCCCGTGGCGCTCGCGCAGCACGCCCAGCAGATGCTCGAGCGCGCCCTCGTGGCCGAGCGTCGCTCCCTCGCCCCAGCTCTTCTCGGCGACAACCTGGCCCGCTTCGTCCTTCGCGACGAAGCGCGGCGCGGTGAAGAGGCCCTCGACCTGGCCGCGCAGCCGAAGCTCGAGATCGGCACCGCGCTCGACGAAGAGCGAGAACTTCAGGCTCGACGAGCCGGCGTTGATGACAACGATCGCATCCGCCATGCTCAGCCTCCGGCCGCCTTCGCCGCCGCCGCGGCGCGCTGCGCCTGCGCGAGCAGCTTCATCACCGCCGCCGAAGCGAGCCGGTTGCGCACGCTGTCGGCGCGGCTCGTCAGCACGATCGGCACGCGCGCGCCGAGCACGATGCCGGCGCTGTCGGCGCCGGCCAGGTACTGCAACTGCTTGGCGACCATATTGCCCGCTTCCAGGTCCGGCGCGAGCAGGATGTCGGCCCGGCCGGCGACCGGCGAGACGATGCCCTTGATGCGCGCCGCCTCCTCGCTGATCGCGTTGTCGAACGCGAGCGGCCCGTCGACCAGGCCGCCGCTGATCTGGCCGCGATCGACCATCTTGCACAGCATCGCCGCATCGACCGTCGCCGCCATCGCCGGGTTGACGGTCTCGACGGCGGCGAGCACGGCGGCCTTCGGCTCGTCGATGCCGATCGCGTGCGCGAGGTCGAATGCGTTTTGCAGGATGTCGGCCTTGGTCGCGACGTCGGGCGCGACGTTGACGGCGGCGTCCGTCACGAGCAGCAGCCGCGGGTAGGCCGGCACGTCGAGCAGGAAGACGTGGCTGATGCGCCGCGACGTGCGCAGCCCGCCGTCGCGGGCGACGACGGCGCCCATCAGCTCGTCGGTGTGCAGGCTGCCCTTCATCAGCGCCGCGACCTCGCCGGCGTGCGCCAGCGCGACGGCGCGCGCCGCCGCCGCGTGGCTGTGTTCCACGCCTTCGATCCGGTACGGCGCGAGGTCGACCTCGGCCGCATGCGCGGTGGCGCGGATGCGCGCCTCGGGGCCGACGAGCACCGGCGCTATCAACCCGCGGCGCGCCGCCTCGATCGCACCGAGCAGCGAGTCGCGGTCGCAGGGGTGGACGATCGCGGTCGGCACCGGTGCGCCCTGCGCCGCGGCGCGCTGGATCAGGCGGCCGAGCGCGTCGGTGCGCCGAAAGATCACCTCGGTCGGCGCGATGTCGGGCTGCTCGGCGGCAACGCTCGGCGCGAGCACGACGACCTGGCCTTCGAGCAGCTTGTGCCCGGCGGCGCCGCTGACGGTGCATTCGATCGTCACCGCGCGCCGCGCGGCGTCCTTCGCGATCGGCACGAGCGTCGCCGTGATCGCGTCGCCGGTCTTCATCGCGCCGTCGAACGCGAAGCGCTCCTCGACGACGACGCTGCCGGCGCCGGGGAACTGGCGGTTGATCAGATGAACGACGAGCGTCGCGCTGCTCACCGCCTGCACCGACTCGGCCGCGCGCTGGCCGTCGCCGTCGAGGGCGAAGGTGTCGATCGTGCCGGCGGCGAAGGCGAGCGCCTCGATGTCGGGCCGGCTCAGGGTGCGCGAGATCGTGACGGGCTTGCCGATCTCGATCTCGTCGAAGCTCAGGTTGCGCATGCGTGTCTCCTCGCGTCAGGCACCGCGCCGCGCGGTCGTGCCGCGGCGCGCGGTCTTCTTCGTCGCTGCCTTCGCCGTGCGCCTGGCCGGCGCCGGCGCGAGCGCGCCTTGCAGTTGCTCGAAGGTCGCGCGCTGGCGCGCCTCGGGCGCGCGGGCACCGAAGCGCGGGTCGGCCAGCAGGCGGCCGAACAGATCGAAGTAGCGCCTGCGGTCCGCCGGGTCGGCGAGCAGTTCGGGCAAGGTGTCGATCGCGCGTTCGGGTTCGTGCTCGACGATGATCGCCTGCTCGCCGCGGATGCGCCGCATCTGGTCGGGCGTCAGGTCGGGCAGCAGCGCGCGGTATTCGCGCAGCAGCTCGGCCTTGGTCTCGAACAGCTCGAGCGGCAGCGGCCGGCCGCGATCGGCGAGCAGGTGCGCGGTACGCGCAAGCGCGGCGGCGTAGCCACCTTCGCCGATGCGCGCCAGCACGTCGCGCACGAGGGCGGCGTCGCGCTGCTGCGCGGTGCGCGCCGCTGCCGCGGCCTTGTTGTCGGCGTCGGCGATGCCCAGTCCGAACAGGCTGCCGTAGAGCTGGAAGAACGCCGCCTCGCTCGCGGCGTCACGCAGGTCGCGGTAGTAGTCCCAGGCCGCGCTCGTCAGTGCGGCGCCGAGCTTCTCGGCGCGGGCGAAAGGCTGGTCGCGCGAGGCGGGCTTGCGCTGGTCCTTCACCGCCGCCGCCGCCGGGCCGAGCCACCACAGCCAGGGGTTCAGGTCCGAGACGGCCCAGCGCTCGGCGCGCAGCGGATGCATCGCCCGCAGCGCCTTGCCCGCCGCCTCGCTGCCGATCGCCTGCACCGCGGGCTGCGCGAACAGCTCGTAGGCGCGCTGGTTGAAGTCCGACACCTTGGCCACCGCCTCGAACGGCTGCTCGTCGACGCGCTCGAAGCGGTTCAGGCGCGGGATGACGTCCTCGAGCCGGCGCTCGACGAACTCGACGTCGTAGGTCGGCGCGCCGTCCTCGCCCTGGCGGTCGCTGATCTTCATGCCGTACAGGCCGGGCGGCAGCGCCTCGATCGATTCGAGGACGGAGACGATCTGCCGGTGCTCGCGGCGCGCGACGCCGCCCGAGACGAAGATGCCGAGGTGGCCGATGTTCTCGTGCATCAGGCCGACGATTGTCTGGCCGCGCGCCTTGATCTCGTCGGTCGAGCCGTAGACGTCGGCGACCCAGTTGAACGCCTGCTCGGGCGGCGTGATGTTGTCGCCGAGCGAGGCGAAGAGGACGATCGGCGACTTGATCTCGCGCAGGTCGAAGACGTTGCCGACGCCGGACGACACGCCACCCTTCCACAGCTTGTTGCCGACGAACAGGTTCTGCGTGATCCACTCGATCTCTTCGCGGTTCATCAGGTAGAAGCCCCCCCACCAGCGTTCGAACTCCAGGTAGCGCGGCGGCTCGGTGTCGATGTTGGCGTAGAGGTGGTAGGACTTGTCGAAGAAGGTGTTGGCCGGGTTCAGGTTCTCGAAGTTCTGCACCAGGTGCGCGCCGTCGAACACGCCGCCGGCGAGGTCGGCGGTGAGCGACGCGAGCCAGGTGCCGCCGAGCATGCCGCCGGCGTAGCGCATCGGGTTGTCGCCCTCGCCTTCGTTCCAGGCGCCACCCCAGTAGCTCATCGGCGCGCCGTTGATGACGAGCGGGCCGCTGTGCTCGGGGTCGGTCGCGGCGAGCATCATCGCCGCCCAACCGCCCTGGCAGTTGCCGACGATCGCCGGCTTCTTCGCATCCGGGTGGCGGCGGCGCACCTCGGCGATGAACTCGCGCTCGGCGGCCGTCACGTCGAGCAGCGTCTGCCCGGGCACCGGGTCGGGATAGAACATCACGAAGTAGACCGGGTGCCCGGCGGCGAGCGCGACGCCGACCTGCGAGTCGTCCTTGAAGCCGCCGATGCCGGGGCCGTGCCCGGCGCGCGGGTCGATGATGACGTAGGGCCGCCGCTTCGGATCGACCTTCACGCCCCTGGGCGGCACGATGCGCAGCAACGCGTAGTTGGCAGGGCGCTCGAAACGGCGTGCATCGAGCACCGTCTCGTAGTCGAAATGCAGCACCGGCGGCTTGCCGGCCTGTTCGTTCGCGAGCCACTGGTTGCCGCGCTGGCGCAGCGTGTCCCAGTACAGCACCGAGCGCTGCGCGGCGTCCACCGCGTAGGCCGACCAGTCGCGCCACAGATCCAGCGGCGACGCGATCGCCTGCGCCTGCGCGGTCTGCTGCGCCTTCTCGACGCTCGCCTGGTAGCGCTCGGCGGCGAGCTGCACGCGCCTGGCGTAGACCTTCGCCACGGCGCCGCTGATGCGCCGCGAGCGGGCCAGTCGTTCGTTCAGTTCCGTCACTCGTCGATCTCCCTGGCTGGATGGAGGCGCCGCACAGCTTCATGCCGCGGCGGGATTGTGCACTGCACAAGATGATATCTGCTCGGCGCCGCCCGGAGGCTTGAGGTCAGCATGACAGAGCGCGCCGCCGGTGCTCGCTGCGACAATCGGCGCCGACGGACGGCCGCATCGAGTTGCGGCCGACGATGCGGTGCGCAACCCAGCTCGGTCGAGTAAAGGCTTGCAGCGATGACGGACGAAGCGATCACCGAACCCGCCGGCCGCGTGCTCGACCCGATCGACCGCATCTCGGAGGTGCTGTTCGGCCTCTTCATGGTGCTCACCTTCACCGGCGCGTTGAGCGTGCTCGACAGCGGCCGCGACGAGGTGCGCAGCATGCTTGTCGCCGCGATCGGCTGCAACATCGCGTGGGGCTTCGTCGATGCGGTGATGTACGTGTTGCGCAACATGGTCGCGCGCGGCCGCAAGCTGAGGCTGATCCGCGCGGTGCGCGACACCGCGAAGGACGAGCGCGCGCACCGCCTGATCGGCGACGAGATCGGGCCGCTCGCCGCTGCCCTCGACGCGGCGGACCTGGAACGGGTGCGCAACTGGCTCGCCGCCCAGCCGGCGCACGCGCTGCCCAGCCCGACGCCGACGCGATCCGACCTGCGCGGCGCGTTCGCGGTGTTCCTGCTCGTGTTCCTGTCGACCTTCCCGGTCGTGCAGCCATTCTTCTTCATCGCCGACGCCGGCGTCGCCAAACGCGCGTCGGCTGCGGTCGCCATCGCGATGCTCTTTGCCTGCGGCTACGCCTGGGGAAGATATGCCGGGTTCAAGGCCTGGCGCAGCGGCCTCGTGATGGTGGCGCTCGGGATCGCCGTCGAGGCCATCGTGATCGCGCTCGGCGGCTGACCCGCAACGCCAGCGCCGACTCAGCGGCGCCTGGGCCAGGGCCGCGCCGCACGCGGCGCTGGCAAACGGGAAGGTGCGGCGTCGAAGCCGCATTCGTGCGTTGGCGTTGGCTGTGATTACGCACCATCGAATCGCGTCGGGCTCCGATTTCGGTCTGCAACAATGAATCGCATGCGTCAGTCGCTTGCTCCGGCCGCGCTCCTCATCACATCGATGCTGTGCGCGGCCGCTGCGCAGGCGGATGGCGGGTCGCCCCAAACCGATGCGGCAGCGGCGAACGCAGCCGGCGAGCGCACGTCGCGCTTCGTCGATCCGCAGGACGGGCAGTTCGACGTCAGCGCATTCCTCGAGGATGCACGCGGCTTCCTGCCGATCCCGATCGTCATCACCGAGCCCGCAGTCGGCTACGGCGGCGGGGTCGCCGGCATGTTCCTGCGTCCGAGGCACGAGGTCGGAGACGAAGGCTGGGCACGCCCGGACATCTCGGCGGTGGGGGGCTTCGGCACCCAGAACGGCACCTGGGGCGCGTTCGCCGGCGACGCGAGCCTGTGGCTCGGCGGCCGGCTCAAGACGCTCGTCGGCGCCGGCGTCGGCCGCGCCAACCTCGACTTCTACGGCGCCGGGCTCGACCTGCCGGTGCTCGACCAGGGGGTGCGCTATTCGCTGCAGTTCGGCGGCGCGGTCGCTCAGGCGAGTTGGCAGCTCGCGCCCAAGTCGCCCTGGTGGGTCGGCGCGCGCTACGTGTATGCCGACGTCGACCCGACGCTGCGCGACAAGCCTGTCTTTCCCAACCTCGCCGACCGGGTGCGCGTCAAGGTCTCGGCGCCGACCGCGATCCTCGAGTACGACAGCCGCGACAACGTGTTCACGCCGACGCGCGGCGTCTACGCCGAAACCTCGTACCTCGCGTCGCGCAGCGCGCTCGGCGCAAGCGACGACTTCGAGCGCTTCCAGCAACTGCTGATGGGCTGGGCAGCATTGCCGCAGCGCGTCACGCTTGGCGCGCGCGGCAACTACGCCTGGTCGTCGTCGGGCACGCCGTTCTTCCTGCGCCCGTTCGTCATGCTGCGCGGCGTTCCGGCGATGCGCTTCCAGGGCGACCAGGCGGCGTCGGCCGAAATCGAGCTGCGCTGGCAGTTCTACCAGCGCTGGAGTGCCGTCTTCTTCGGCGGCGCCGGCCTCACGCGCACCGACCGCCGCCGCGGCGACCTCGAGCAGCACGTCGGCAGCGGCGGCATCGGGTTTCGCTATGAACTCGCGCGCAAGTTCGGCTTGAACGCCGGGATCGACATCGCGCACAGCCCGGGCACGACGGCAATCTACTTCGTCGTCGGCAATGCGTGGTTCAGGCCTTGATAGGCTTTCGGGCCGGAGGCGTTTCGGGTCGCACCAAGCGCGGTGGGGCCACTGCAGCGGGTTTTCTCCGATTGCCGGAAATCGCAGACGAGCAGGCGTGCTGCTCGGGCAGGCCGTGAGCGCATGGGCCGCTCATCGGGCATCGACAAAGGCCTGCGGCGACATCACGCGCGAGCGCATCGTGGCGTCGCGCTGCAGCGCCTTGTCGCCGGTGATGAGCAACAGGTCGGGCCTCGTGGCGAGCAGGTCCCACAGCAGCTGATCGCCGGGGTCCGGCGCCGGTGTTCCGACACCTGGGGGCAGGACGATCGCGTGCTGGGCGATGTCGATCAGCAGCGTCTCGGACTCGTCCACGGTCAACCCGTGGAGCTTGCGCAAGGCGGGACGAAGCAGCACCGTTCGGTACTCGGCCAGCAGCGCTTCGGAGATGACGAACGGGAACGCTGCTGCCAGCATGCCGTCGAGGATGCGCGCCACGGGCGACGCGGCGTTGCCGCTCAGCAGCCCGGCAACCACCACGTTGGTGTCGACGATGACGGCCCGACGGCTCACGACTTGCGGCGCACCGCCCGCACATGCTCTTGCGCCAAGGCAAGGGCCTGGTCCTCGGGAAGTTTGCTGCGGGCACGGGCGCGGCGCACCAGATCGCGCGCGTCGGTGCGCGACTTGATGCCGTAGAAGTCCAGGCTTTCGTCGATCAGTTGCCCGATCGTCTTGTCGCGCTGCACGGCAGCTTGCTTCAGCGCCTTGTAACGCGCCTCGGTCAGGGTGATGGTCAGGCGGCTCATGTCGGCCTCGCATTGGTGCTTAAGCACCAGTATGTTAACGCACGACGGGACAGGCGCTGACCCCAGCTGGATCGCGGCCCGGCAGTTCTGCTGGCGGTTCGCGGCCAAGGCCCGACGGGGTCTCGGTCTGGCCAAGACGAGGTCCGCGATCGGCCACGCAGCGGCCGCTGGCAAGCTCGTCGCCGGCAACCGAGACCACGGCCAAGCGACCCTTGACGCGCGCAGGCGCCACGCCCGCTGCAGGTCGACAGCCGACCCTGACCGCCCTATCCGTGCCGCCCAACGCCGCCGCTCATCGCATGACCGGCAGCACGTGCCCGTTCAGCGCATCCAGTGCAGCAGCGCCAGCACGAGCGCGACGAGAAAGACCGTCTCGCCGATCATCAGCAGTACCGGTTTGATGCCGACGGTGGCGACCTCCTTCAACTGCGTCTTCATGCCGATCGCGGCGATCGACGCGACGAGGCACCAGCGCGAGAAGTCGCCGCCGGCCTGCGTCAGCGCCTGCGGCAGCACGCCGGTGCTGTTGACCGCGACGAGCAGCGCGAAGGCGACCGTGAACCACGGCAGCAGCGGCGGGCGCGGCCCGCTCGCGACGGCGCTGTCGCGATCCTGGTGGCGCACGAACATGACGGCGAACACGATCACCGGCACCAGCATCGCGACGCGCATCAGCTTGACGAAGGTTGCGACGTCGCCGGTCTCCTTCGACAGGCTGTAGCCGGCGCCGACGACCTGCGCGACGTCATGGATCGTCGCGCCGAGGAAGATGCCGGCGTGCCGCGCGTCGAGGCCGAGGCTTTGCGCGAGCATCGGGTAGACGATCATCGCGAGCGTCGAGAGCGCCGAGACGCCGATCACGGTGAAGAGCGTCGCCCGCTCCTTGCCCGGATGGTGGGGCAGCGCGGCGGCGAGCGCGAGCGCGGCCGATGCGCCGCAGATCGCCGTCGCGCCGCCGCTGAGCAGGCCGAACAGCGACCGGAAACCGATCAGGCGGGCAACGATCATGGACAGGCCGATCGTCAGCGCGACCGACAGCACGACGATCGCGACCGGCTGCCAGCCGAGTTCGGCGATCTGCCCGGCCGTGATGCGCAGCCCGAGCAGCGCGACGCCGACGCGCAGCACCTGCCGGGCGGTGAACTCGATGCCGGCCTGGCACGCGCCCTCGCCGGAGAGGAAGTTCATCGCCATGCCGAGCAGCAGCGCGAACAGCATGACCGGCGCGCCGTAGTGCTCCGACAGGAACGTGGCCGCGGCGGCGACGACCGCGCACGCCAGCACGCCCGGAAAGAGCGCGCGCAACTGCGCCTGGCCGGAGGCGATCGATGCCGCGGTCATCAAGCGCTCATGCCGTCGGCAGCCTGTGGTCCTTGAACTGCTCGCGCAGCTTGTTCTTCTGCATCTTGCCGGTCGCGCCGAGCGGTATCGAATCGGTAAAGACGACGTCGTCCGGAGTCCACCATCTGGCGATCTTACCGTCGAAGAACTTCAGCATTTCGTCGCGCGAGACCTGCGCACCCGGCTTCCTGACGACGACCAGCAGCGGGCGCTCGTCCCACTTCGGGTGGCGCGCCGCGATGCACGCCGCCATCGCGACGGCCGGATGCGCCACCGCGATGTTCTCGATGTCGATCGAGCCGATCCACTCGCCGCCCGACTTGATGACGTCCTTGGCGCGGTCGGTGATCTGCATGTAGCCGTCGGCGTCGATCGTGCTCACGTCGCCGGTCGGGAACCAGCCGTCGACGAGCGGGTCGCCGCCCTCGCCCTTCAGGTACGAGGAGATGATCCACGGCCCCTTGACGAGCAGCTCGCCGCTTGCCTTGCCGTCCCACGCCAGCTCCCTGCCGTCGTCGTCGACGATCTTCATGTCGACGCCGAACACCGCCCGGCCCTGCTTGGCCTGCACAGCGAGCCGCTCGGCCGCCGGCAGCGCCTGGTGCTTGGGCTTGAAGGTGCAGGCGGTGCCGAGCGGGCTCATCTCGGTCATCCCCCAGGCGTGCAGCACTTGCACGTCGTAGCGTTCCTGGAACGCGCGCATCATCGCCGGCGGGCAGGCCGAGCCGCCGATGATGGTGCGCCGCATCGTGCTGAACTCGAGGTCGTTCGCCTCGACGTGCGTGAGCAGCCCCTGCCAGACCGTCGGCACACCGGCCGAGACGGTGACGCCTTCGCTTTCGAACAGCTCGTACAGGCTCTTGCCGTCGAGGAACGGGCCGGGATAGACCATCTTCGCGCCGACCATGCAGCCGACATACGGCAGGCCCCAGGCGTTGACGTGGAACATCGGCACGACCGGCAGGATCGTGTCGCGCGCGCAGGCCGACAGCGAGTCGGGCAGCGCCGCGGCATAGGTGTGCAGCAGCGTCGAGCGGTGGCTGTAGAGCGCGCCCTTCGGGTTGCCTGTCGTGCCCGACGTGTAGCACAGCGACGACGCCGCGTTCTCGTCGAAGCTCGGCCAGACGAAAGCATCGCTCGCGCCGGCGATCAGCTCCTCGTAGCACAGCAGGTTCTCGATCTTGCCGGCGGCGGGCATGTTGGCGCGGTCGGTCATCGCGACGAACGCCTTGATGGTCTTGACGCGCGGCGCGATCGCCTCGATCAGCGGCAGGAACGTGAGGTCGAAAAAGAGGATCTGGTCTTCGGCGTGGTCGGCGATCCAGACCACCTGGTCGGGGTGCAGGCGCGGGTTGAGCGTGTGCAGCACCGCCCCCGAGCCGGAGACCGCGTAGTAAAGCTCCATGTGGCGGTAGCCGTTCCAGGCGAGCGTCGCGACGCGGTCGCCGAATTGGATGCCGTGCGCCGCGAGCGCGTTGGCCATGCGCCGCGCGCGCGACGCCAGTTCGCGATACGTCGTGCGATGGATGTCGCCCTCGACGCGGCGCGAGACGATCTGCTGCTCGCCGTGATGCCGTTCGGCATGCACGAGCAGGTTAGAGATCAGCAGCGGCTGGTGTTGCATCAGTCCGTTCATCGGGGTTCTTCCGGTCAATGTGAGGGGGCGGCCGAAGCCTGCGCGTGCAGCGCCTCGGCCCTGACGATCAGCGGGTCGGCGGCGCGCGCGGCGTCCGCCTCGTAGGTCGTCGCGGCGCGCAGGAAGGCGAACACCGCGATCACGCCGGCAAGCGGCGTAAGGGTCAGCGCGTGCGCGAGGCCGATCGAGTCCGACAGGGCGCCGGCGATGAAGGGCCCCAGCGCAAGCCCGAACAGGTTCTGGAACAGCGACAGGATCGACGCGCCGGTCGAGCGCACGCCGGGGTGCGTGACATCGATGATCGCCGCCGACGCCGGGCCGACATGGCAGACCATCAGCAGGCCGCCGACGATGATCAGCGCGAACTGCGCCTGGTCGGACAACGCGATGCCGAGTTGCGGCGCGCCGAACGCGAAGCTGATCGCGAGCATCGTCGCCAGGCACAGCACCGCCACCGCGCGCAGCTTGGAGCCCGGCCCATGGCGGCGCCCGATGCGGTCGACGACCGCGCCCCACAGCACGCTGCCGACGGCGCCAGCGAGCACGACGAGCGAGGCCTTGATCCCCGCCGCCTCCGGCGTCATGCCGTGGGCACGGACGAGAAAGCTCGGCAGCCAGGCCCAGACCGCCGAGACGACGATCAGCTGCGCCGGCGCGGCGACGCACACCCACAGCATCGTGCGCGAGCGCAACAGCACCTGCGCGATATGGCGCAGCGTCGCGCCGCTCGATTGGCGCGCGGCCTGCAGATTGGGCGTGAGCTCGACCGTCTTGTAGTCGCGCACGAAGAGGTAGAGCAACGCAAAGGCGAGGCCGGGGAAGCCGACGACGCCGAACGCCGCCTTCCAGCCCCAGCGGTCGGCGATCACGCCGCCGAGGATCACACCGAGCACCGAGCCGAACGACGCCGCGGCGAAGAAGCCCGCCATCAAGGTGCCGCGCATGCGCGAAGGGAAGTGGCTCGCGATCAGCCCGGCGCCAACCGAGCCGTAGCCCGCCTCACCCGCGCCGACCACCGCACGCGCCGCGAACAGCGCCGGGTAGCTGCGAACGAACATGCACGAGATCGTCGCCAGGCTCCAGGCGGTGGCCATGACGACGATGCTCTTGACGCGGCTGACGCGGTCGGCGACGAGCGCGATCGGAATGCCGCCGATCGCGACCGTGATCGAGACGACCGACACCAGCCCGGCGAGCTGCTTGTCCGACAACCCCCATTCGGCCTTCAGGTGCGGGAACAGCGAGACGATGATCTGGCGGTCGACGTAGTCGAAGATCATCAGCGCGATCGTCATCGCGAACGCGAACCAGGCCGCCTTCGGGCCGACGAGGTACTTGTTGTCGTCCGGCCCGTGGCCGACGTTGTGCAGGTCCATCCGAGCCTCGCTTCAGGGCACGAGCACGGTCGCGCCGGTCGTGCGGCGCGACTCGAGCGCGCGGTGCGCGTCGGCCGCTTCTTCGAGCCGGAACTGCTGCTTTGGCTCACCGGCGATTCTTCCGGCCAGCACATGGGCAAACAGCTCGTCGGCCATCGCGAGCATGTGCGCGCGCGGCGTCGCGTAGTGGATCATCGCCGGCCGCGTGAGCCAGAGCGAGCCCTTCACCGCAAGCAGCGTCGTGTCGATGACGACCGGGCCCGACGTCGTGCCGTTGCTGACGAGCGTGCCGCGCGGCTGCAGGCTGTCGAGCGAGGCCATCAGCGTGTCCTTGCCGACCGAGTCGTAGACGACCGGCACGCCCTTGCCGCCGGTGATCTCCTTCACCCGTTTCGGGATCTCGCGCGTCAGGTCCTCGGGCGTCATGCCGCCGGTGACGATGACGTGCGCGCAGCCGTTGGCGCGCGCCGCCTCGGCCTTCGCTTCGGTGCTGACGGTGCCGATCATCGTCACGCCGATCGCGCGCGCCCACTGGCAGGCGACCGAGCCGACGCCGCCGGCCGCGGCGTGGTAGAGGATCGTCTCGCCGCCGGCGAGCGGATAGACCTGGCGAAACAGGTACTGCGCCGTCATGCCCTTCATCATCAGCGTCGACGCGGTGCGGTCCGACACGCCGTCCGGGATCGGGATCAGCACCTCGGCCGGCATCAGCCGCACGTCCGAGTACGCGCCCTGCGGCCCGAGCAGGTAGCCGACGCGGTCGCCCACCTTGACGCCGGTGACGCCTTCGCCGACCGCCTCGACGACGCCGACGGCGTCGCTGCCGAGGCCCGCCGGCAGCGGATGCGGATAGCGCCCGGTGCGAAAGTAGATGTCGATGAAGTTGACGGCGACGAAGCTGTGGCGCACCCGCGCCTGCCCCGGCCCGGGGTCGCCGACCTCGACGGTCTCGAGCTTCAACACCTCGGGGCCGCCGGTCGCGTGAAAGCGGATTGCCTTTGCCATGTCTCGTTCTCTGTTGTTTGTCGCGCCGCCTCAGGCGGTCGCCGGCGCGGCCGACAGCCGCGCGATGAACTGGTCCGCGCCCGCCCACTCGCCGTAGCCCGAGGCCGGGTTCAGGTGGCCGACACGGCCGAGGTCTGCGAGTTCGCTGCCCCAGTTGCGTGCGAGTGCCGCGACGCGGTCGAACCAGCCGAGCGGGTCGTTGCGGCTCGCGGCGACGATGCTCGCGAACTGCAGCCTGGTGCGCGGCACCGGCAGCCAGCCGCCGGCGCGCAACGCGTCCTGCGTCGGATAACCGGCCGGCATCGGCGCCTCGAAGTCCGGCGGCGTCGCGAGCAGCGCACCCCGCACCGCGCGCGTCGTTTGCTTGGCCCAGTGCGCGAGCATGATGCAGCCGCCGCTGTGCGCGACGACGACGAGCGGGCCGGCGACCGATTGCGCAGCGGCTTCGATCGCCTCGACCCGCGCCGCGCAGGCCAGGTCCTCGCGCCCCATCGGCGCGACGGCGGCAACCTTGCGCCCGACCGCGCGCAGCCGCGCCTCGAGCAGCGTCTGCCAGTGCTGCGCGACGGCGTCGCGCAACCCGGGGACGATCAGCACCGTCGGCTCGTTCATCGCGCCGCCCCTCAAGCCGCCTTGCGCAGGAAGCCCTGCTGACGGCCCTTGGCGTTCGGCGCGAAGCCGTTGGCGGCCAGCGTCTCCTCGACGCTGTCGTAGAAGACGCCGATCTTGCAGATCTCGCGCGCCTCCTTGCCGGTCGCGATCTCGCGGCCGAACTCGCGCGAGATGCGCACCAGCTGCTCGATCTGCTTGACGGTGCTCATCTTCTCGGTGCGCGACTGGTTCCAGAGGTTGTCCTCGATGCCGCAGCGCACGTGCAGGCCCATCGCAATGCCGATCATGTTGATCGGCAGCACGTTGCGCATGCTGCTTTCGACCGTCAGCATCGCGCCGTCCGGAATCGCGCGCACGAAGTTGGCGAGGTTGTAGATGTTGGGCGCGTCCATGCCGCCGCTGATCGCGACCCAGTTCATCACCAGCGGGCCCTTGTAGACGCCGCGGCGGATCAGGCGTTCGACCGTCTCGTAGCTGTTGATGTTGTAGAACTGGAAAGCGCTCTGGATGCGCGCCTTGTTCAGGCGGCGGATGTGCTCCTCGAACCACGCCGGGTTGGACGGCACGATCATCTCGCTGTAGGCGCGCCGGCCTTCGGGCGTCGCAAGCGACGTGCCCTCGATGTCGGCCTCCTCCATGTGCTCGAGCACGTTCATCTGCGTCGTGTTGATCGTCACTGTCACCTGATCGGGCTGCGGTTCGAGTTCGGCGAGCATGTGGCGCGTGTCGTCCGACAGCCACTTGGCGACCTCGCCCTCGCCTTCCGGCGCGAAGCTGATCGAGCCGCCGACCTGGATCACCATGTCGGGCACCGCCTTGCGCACGCCGGCGATCAGCTCGTTGAACTTGGAAAGGCGCTTGCTGCCCTTGCCGTCGAGTTCGCGCACGTGCAGGTGCAGCACGGTGGCGCCGGCGTTGTAGCAATCGACCGCCTTTTGGACCTGCTCGTCCATCGTCACCGCGATGTCCTCGGGGAAGTCCGACGGAATCCATTCGGGGCCGTAGGGCGCGGCGGTGATGACGAGCTTGTCCTGGTTTTCGGGGAAGAGGGAACCGTCGAGGAAGTTCATGGTGTGTCCTTGAGAAGTGAGTCGGTGGGATCGGAGGGGTCGGAGGTCAATACGGGGCGTCGCCGATGATCCCGGCGCGTTCCATCTTGCGGTGGCAAGGCGGGTAGTCCATCACCGCGTAGTGCTGGGTGCTGCGGTTGTCCCACATCGCCATCGAGTTCGGCTTCCAGCGAAAGCGAACCTGGTACTCGGGGATCGCCGCCTGGCTGATCAGGTAGCGCAACAGGTCGGAGCCGCCGTGCGTGTAGTCCTGGCCGACGCGCACGTTGGCGGCGGTGTGGAAGTTCGTGAAGTGGGTCGTGAAGGCGTTGACGAACAACACCTTCTCGCCCGTCTCCGGGTGGGTTCGAACAACCGGATGCTCGGCGTCCGGAAACTGCGCCTTCAGCGCGAGGCGCTTGTCGGCCGGCATCGCCGCACCGAAGCTGGCCTCGATCGAGTGGCGCGCCTTCAGGCCGGCGATCTGCGTCTTGACGTGCTCGGGCAGCCTTTCGTAGGCGAGCACCATGTTGGCCCACATCGTGTCGCCGCCGACCGGCGGGCACTCGACGCAGCGCAGCACCGCGCCCATCTGCGGCCGCTCGCGCCAAGTGGCGTCGGCATGCCAGGCGTTCTCGTAGCGGTCGTTGGGCTGCTCGGGCGACTTGTAGATGCGCACCAGGCCGGGGTGCTCGGGGTCGCTGCCGGCGACAGGATGGTCTTCCAGTTCGCCGAAGTGGCGCGCGAAGGCGACGTGCTCGGCGCGCGTGATGTCCTGGTCGCGGAAGAACAGCACGCGATACTTCAGCAGCAGCGCGCGCAAGTCGGCGACGAGCGCCGGATCGCGCGATGCGGCGCCAAGGTTGACGTTGCTGATCTCGGCGCCGATCGCGCAGGTCAGCGGCTCGACCCTGATCGAGTCGGCAAGCGTTGCGGCGCGAACAACGGCCGGCGATGCGGGTGCGGTGGTGATGGTCATGAAAACTGTCTCCTCGAGTGCGATGCGGCCGAAGGGTCGCCTTCGATGGAGGGAAGCTTATGACCGGGGTCCGCCTTTCACCCCCCCATTGCAGAGGGGGGAGGCCCCGCCGCCGGGACGCGCAAGAAAGCGCGGCGGGCCTACGCCGCTTCGAGCAGGCCGAGGATTCGCGCGCGCTGCACGACCTGCTTGCGCGTGCCGGCGTCGAGCTTGGCGAACAGGTTCTTCATGTGCCACTTGATCGTCTGCTCGCCGACCTGCATCGCCAGCCCGATCTCCTTGTTGGAGAGGTTGCGCGTCAGCAGTTCGAGCACCTCGCGCTCCTTCGGCGTCAGCGCCATGCTCGGCGTCGAGCGCGCGGCGGCGGCAGCTGCCGGCGCCTGCGGGGCGCGCAGCGGCGCGGCAAGCGGGCCGGGGCCGGCCGCGTCGCCCGCCTCCAGGACTTGACGCGCCCAGGCACCGAGCGCCGGGTGGGCGTCGTCGAAGACGCGCCGCAGGCCGTAGGCGGCGGCCAGATCGGCCGCCTCGCGCAGCAGGCCGACCGAGCGTTCGCCGACGCGGTCGAGCACATAGGCGCGCAGGCCGAGCAGTTCGATGTGCAGCCGGCCGCGCTTGAGCCCGCGCGCCAACACGTCCGCGCGTTCGAGGGCCTGCGCCGCGGCCCGCCAGTCCTGCGCCGCGATTGCGGCCTGGCCGTGCGCCTCTTCGCGCAGCAGCGCGCCATAGCGGCGCCAGAGCGGCCCCTGCGGCGTGGCGGGATCGGCGAGCAGCGCATCGATCTGGCCGCACAGCACGCGGCAGGTCTCGGCGCGAAAGCTGCGCGCGTGCATCCGCACCTGGTCGGCGAGGCTGACGATGCGCAGCCGCGGCAGGCGGCGCGCCGTGCCCACCGCGTCGAGCGCCGCGAGCAGTTCGAACGCACGGTGCTCCGCATGTTCGGCACTCGCGATCCGCGCCAGCGTGCGAAACGCGAGCAAGGTCGACTCGGGCAAGCCACCGCGCTCGAGAACGTCGAGCCGGTTCGCGAGCAAGGCGGCGGCCTCGTCGGGCGCGTTGCGCTCCCACAGCGCGGCCGCGAGCAGGCTCGCCGTATGACAGACGAAGCGGGCGCGGCGGCCGAGTTCGGCCTCGGCCTGCGCGAGCGTCGGGCGCAACAGCTTCTCGGCCAGCAGCACCTGTCCCTCCCAGAGGTAGGACAGTCCGACGATGAACTCGCCCCAGCGCCCCAGGTAGACCGACTCCGCGCTGCGCTCGCCGCGCGGCGCCTGCTGCTGGCGCAGCCGGGCGAGCGCCGGTTCGCCTTCGAGCAGCGTGCGAAAGGCGGAGCGGTTGGCATGCACCTGCAGCATCAGCGCATCGTGCAGCGGCGGCTCGCTCGCCCAGGGGTCGTGAAGTGCGGCGAAGCGATCCGGGTCGTCGGCAAAGATCGCCGCGCCGCTTTCGATCAGCGCGCACTCGCAGCGCGCCGCCGCATCGACCCCGGGTTGGGCGAGGATGCGCTCGGTGTAGCCGCTCGCCTCTTCATGGCGCTCGCTGATCGCGAGCGACCAGGCCGCCGCCAGCAGCAGCCGCGGCCGGCGATCGACTTCGTCCGCCGGCAGCCGCGCGAGCCAGTCGAGGACGGCGCCCTGTCGTCCCTGCGCCATCAGCGTTTCGTACAGGCTGCGCTCGGCGAGGTCGTAGGCGGCGTCGCGCTGGTCGGCGTCGAGCGCGTGCTGCGCCGCCTCCTCGAGCAGATCCATCGCCGCCAGCGCCTGCGCGGCGCGCGCGTGCAGCGCCGCCTGCTCGGCGGCGGGCAGTCGCGCGAAGCGGCGCAGCAGTTCGTCGCGCGCCAGCGCATGCATGCGCAGCCATTCGGTGCCCTCGCCGGCGGTGATGACGGGGGAATCGTTGGCCAGTCGTGCGAGAACGGCGTCGACATCGGCGCCGGGCACGAGTGCGCGGCACAGCACCGGATGCAGGCGGTCGAGGATCGCGACGCGCGTCAACAGGTCGAGATCGCCCGGATCGAGCCTGGCCAGCAGCAACTCGACGAACTGCCCGCGCGCGCTGGCGCCGTGTGCGGCGAGCTTCGCGATCTCGGCCTGCGGGTCGCTGCCCGCCGCCATCGCCGACAGCGCCAGTTGCAGCCCGAGCGGCCAGCCTTCGGCCAGCTCGTGCAGTCGCGCGGCGGCGTCGCGATCGACCAGCGCGCCGAAACGTGCGCGCACGAGCTCGATCGTCTCGCCAAGCTGGAACCGCAGCATCGCCGCACCGACGACGACGCACGCGCCGTAGGCGACGAGGTCATCGAGTTCGAGCTGGCAGTCGCTGCGCGCGGCAACGACGAGGCGCAGGTTGGACGGCGCATTGCGCGCCAGATACGCCAAGGCTTCGCGCCCCGACGCCGGCAGGCGGTCGGCCTCGTCGACGATGAGGACGACGTCGAGCGCCGTCTGCGCGATCTCGGCCAGCAAGCCTGTGACGGCTTCGAGCGCCGGCGCCGCCGTCGTCGCCAGCGTGTGGCCGAAAGCGGGCCGCGCGGCGGCGACGCGAACCGCCAGCGCCAGCCCCTGGACGAGGCTTTCGGCGCCGTCGCCGGGTTGTGCCGACAGCCAGGCGACGACGCTGCCGCGCGCCAGATGCTCGAGCCGCCACTGCGCGGCGAGCGAGGTCTTGCCGAAGCCGGCCGGCGCCTGCACGAGGATCACCGGCCGATCGCGCAAGCGCTCGTCGTCGGACTGCAGCCGCGGCCGCGCCAGCAGGTGGCGCGGCACGCGCGGCGGCGTCACCTTGAGCACGTCGGTCGTGCCGGAGGAGTTGCGATGGGTGTCGGTCGCCACGGGGTTGCGATTGAGCCGGTGCGCCGCATCCGAGCATGCGATGCAGCCGCTGCCACGCGCGATCGTAGCGGCTTCGAACGGCCGGCCCGATCCGGGCTTGCCCCCCCGCCGAGGGGAGGGTCGTCGCCGCCGGTGCTGCCTAGCATGGCGCCGAACCGCATTCGAAAGGCCGCCATGTACCGCCATCTCCTCGTCCCGATCGACGACTCCGACCTCTCGGTCCACGCGATCGGCAACGCCGTCGCGCTGGCGCGCCAGCTTGGCGCGCGCATCACCTTCTTCCACGCACTGGCCGACGCCGACGCCTCGCTGCGCGGCGAGGCCGAGGTGCTGCGCGCGACGGCGCCGAGCGAGTACGACTACGCGTTCGCCGGCAAGGCGCGCGAGCTGCTCGCCAAGGCGCAGGCCGCGGCGCGGGCGCTCGGTGTGCCCTGCGAGGCGCGCCACGCCGTCAACAACAAGCCCGCGCAGGCGATCATCGAGGCCGCGCGCGCGGCGGCCTGCGACCTGATCTTCATGGCCTCGCACGGCCACGGCGGCAAGCTCGGCATGCTGTTCTCGTCCGAGACGCTCGCGGTGCTGATGAACGCCGGCCTGCCGGTGCTGGTGTCGGCGATCGGCGAGCCCGCCGTGCCGGCGCGCGCGATCGGCATCATCCGCGACGAACACCGCTCGCTCGCCGCCGTGATGCACGCCTGGATGCACGCGCTGGCCGAGGCGCGCCAGGCGCAGGCCGCCGCCGACCCGGAGCTGATGCAGGCGATCGTGCGTTATGTGCAGGAGTTCCCGGTCCGGCTGCACCACCCGAAGGAGGAAGAGCATCTCTTTCACCACTTGCGCGAACGCACGGCAAGCTGCAACGCCGAACTCGACGAGTTGGAGCGCCAGCACGCGCGCGACGCCCAACTCGTGGCTGCGCTGGAGCGGCGCGTCGAGCAACTCGCCGGTGCCGACGCCGCCGGGCGCGTCGCCGCGACCCGCGCGCTCGAGGAGGAAGTCAAGAGCTACGCCCAGTTCCTGTGGGACCACCTCGGCCGCGAGGAAGGCGTCATCCTGCCGGCGGCGCAGCGCCACCTGAAGGCCGAGGACTGGGCGCGGATCGACGCTGCGTTCGCCGAGAACCGCGATCCGCGCTTCCACGGCGACACCGATCGAGAATATCGGCGTCTGTTTTCGCGCATCGTCAACCTGTTGCCAGCCTGATGCGTTCCAGAGATTCTCACCGCCCGGAACTTCGATCGAAGATCATGATCACTCGCCGCGGCCCGTCCAGATAGAATGCCGCCCGCCCCGGCGGTGGACATGGTGAAACGGGCGAACGAATACGACAACGAGGCCAAGAGCCGGAAAGGTTGCCCATGAAGTTCAAGACTGCCGTGTGCGGCGCGATTTCACTCGCGTTCGGTCTGGTGCCCGCCTTGCAGGCGCAGACCCAGACCGCGGCGGCACAGCCCGCGGCAGCGACGGCGCCGGCACCGTTCTCGCAGGGCGAGCTCGAGGCAATGGTGGCGCCGATCGCGCTCTACCCCGACGCGCTGCTGTCGCAGATGCTGATGGCATCGACCTACCCGCTCGAGATCGTCGAGGCGGCGCGCTGGCGCAAGGCCAACCCGAGCCTGAAGGACAAGGCGCTCGAGGACGCGCTCGCGAAGCAGAGCTGGGACGCGAGCGTCAAGTCGCTCACCGCCTTCCCCGACGTCCTCGCCCGCATGAACGAGGACCTGGCCTGGACACAGAAGCTCGGCGACGCCTTCCTCGGCCAGCAAAAGCAGATGCTCGACGCGGTGCAGGCGCTGCGCAAGAAGGCGCAGGCCGCGGGCAACCTCAAGAGCAACGAGCAGCAGTCGGTCAAGACCGAGACACAGGAGAACAAGGAAGTCATCGTCATCGAGCCGGCCAACCCGCAGGTGGTGTACGTGCCGACGTACGAGCCGACCGTGGTCTACGGCGGCTGGGGCTACCCGGCGTACCCGCCGTACTACCCGCCGTACTGGTACCCGGTCGCGACGCCGCTCGTCGCCGGCTTCGCCTGGGGCGTGGGCATCGCCGCGGGTGCGGCGCTGTGGGGAAATATCGGTTGGGGCCACGGCGACGTGAATATCAACGTCAACCGCTACAACAACTTCAACCGGACCGACATCAACAACGGCAACTGGAACCACCGGCCCGAGCATCGCGGCTCGGTGCCGTATCGCGACAACGGCTCGCGCGACAAGTACGCCGCGCGCGATCGTCAGGCGGCGCAGGCGCGCGAGCAGTTCCGCGGCCGTGACGACGGACTGGGCGGCCAGGGGCTCAACGACAGGCAGGGCCTGCAGCAGGCGCGCGACAACCCGGCGGTGCGCGACTCGGCGGCCAACCGCGGCGGCGATCGAGGCGGCGCGGATCGCGCCAGCCCATCGGCCATGGACCGCGGCGGCGACCGAGGAGGTGCGGATCGAGCCGGCCCGTCAACCGCAGACCGCGGCGCCAGCCGCGACAGCGGGGGCGTGCGCAGCAGCGCGACCGACCGCGGCGGCGCGTTCGGCGGCGGCAACGGCGCGAGCACGCGTGCGGCCGCCAATCGCGGCCACTCGAGCATGGGCAGCGGCGGCCGGTCGGGCGCGTCGGCGGGG
>JBDHSE010000214.1:0-5110 GCA_039807955.1 Ideonella sp.
CGACGGCGAGCATCGCCTCCAGGCGGCGCAGCACGCGGTCGGTGCGCCAGTCCTTCGTGAGTTCGATCGCGGCGCGCGTCAGGTGGCCCTGGTGCTTCTCGAGCTTCGCCTCGAAACGCTCGAAGAGCGTGAAGGCGTCGGCCGTCGCGCCGGCGAAGCCGGCTAGCACGTGGTCGCGGTAGAGCTTCCTGACCTTGCGCGCCGAGGCCTTGACGACGATCGCGCCGAGCGTCACCTGGCCGTCGCCGCCGAGCGCGACCTGCGCGCCGCGGCGGACGCTGACGATGGTGGTGCCGTGCCAAGTGGTGTTCATGATCTGGTTCGAAGCGGTGTTGCGTTCGCGCCGAACGCGGTTCGATCGGCAGGCGGCGTCAGACCTGCCGCACCGTGACGCGGGCATGCTCGTTGATGCCCATCGCGCCGAAGAAGAGGGCGACCAGCCGGTGCGCGTCGCTGAAGGTCACGCCGCGTTCCTCGGTGCGCCGCGCGAGCACCCAGTTCAGCAGGTCGCCGGCGGCGATGAAGTCGACCCGGATCAGCTTGGCGCACGAGATGTCGATGCGCGCCGCGCTGCCGACATCGGCCTCCATCTGCTTCAAGGTCTCGCCGATGTCGCCGACGAGCTGCCCCGACAGGTCGACATGGCCGATGCGGCCCTGCTGCTCGTCGTCGACGATCTGCGACTCGAGAAAGCTCGTCGAGGCCTCGCTGACGAGCGAGGTCGGCGACGTCGTGCTGCCCGGCTCCGACCCGCTGATGCGCACCTGGCACGCCGCGCGCTCCCACGACGGCGGCGACACCTCGTAGGTCACGCAATAGTCGATCGCCGCCTCGTCGAACTGATCGGGGCGGTTGGCCATGCGCAGCACGTCGAGCCGCAGCTGCCAGAACGCCGGATCGGCGTCGCGCTCGCCGGTCGGCGCTGCGGCGTGCAGCAGCGCGAGCAGCTTGTCGCCAGCCAGCCAGCGCATGTCGAGCTGCTGCGGGATCCAGTAGCGAAAGAGCTCGCTCAGGTGGGCGCAGGCCTCGGCGTCGATGTGTTTCAGCGCCGACCAGTCGAAGACCCACGGCAGCGGCATCTGCAATGTCTGCGACGACAGGCGCGCGACGCCGTCGGTGTCGAGCGTCTCGGGGCAGACCCAGCCGACCTGGCCGTCGATGCGCGAGCGCGCCGGGCGCTCCTCGCTGCCCGCCGCCTCGGCGACGAGCTTGGGCAGCGAGAACCACTGCGGCGCCGACCAGCCGAACTGCTGCGCGTATTCGAGCGCGAGGCCCTCGAACTTCTGCTGCTGGCCGATCGCGCGGTAGAGGTCGAAGCGAACGAGCCAGGTCTCGGCGTGCTGCGCGCGTTCGCCGCCCGGGCCGGTCAGGCGCGCCAGCGCCTGCTCGCACATCTCGAAGTCGGCGTTGGCGAACGCGATCACCGCTTCGTCGAGTTCGGGGTCGTGCGCGACTTCGCTGACCTCGACCTCGAACGGGCTGCCGAACGCCGGCACCCCGGCCGGCGCGGCAACCGGCGCGAGCGGCGAAAGCCCCGGGCCCATCGTCGCCGCCGATGGCGACAGCGACGCCGCCGGGCGCAGCCGATCGGCGCCGTCGTCGGCCAGCCGTGCACCGATGCTCGGCCGCGAGTCGAGCGCGCCGGGTGCGCTGTGCAGCATCGCCGCCGGCTGGGTCGGTGCGTTGTAGAAGTCGGTCGGCCGGCGAATCGACGAGACGTAGGGGTTGTGGTCGCCGACCATCTGCTGCTCGATCTCGTCGATCTTGGCCTTGACGCCCGACTCGGCCTTCGCGCCGCTCTCGGGCAGGCGCGGCACCGAGTCGTCGATGCGCGACGACGCGCCGCCGAGCGCAGCGAGCTGTTCGCTCGTCAGGCCCTCGCGCCGCACCTTGCGCAGCATGTCGAGTTCGCGCTTGCGGACGAAGTCGTTGCGCCGCTTGCGCTCGATCATCGCCTTCAGCTCGGACTTGGCCAGCTCGGTGTCGATGCCGTCCTGCCCCGATCCGGCCTGCGACCAGTCGGTCGCCGGGTTGGCGACGAAGCGCGCGACCTTGCGAAAAAAGCTCGTGTGCTGTTTCGGGTCGGCCATGGCGGAAAGGGCGCGTGCCTCAGCCGCCGCGGGCACGGCTGGCGGCGGCCGTGGAGCCGGGTATGGCGGGGACAGTGCGGCTGCGGTCAGTCACCGAACATCTTCTGCTTGAGCTCGCGGCGCTGCTGAGCTTCGAGGGACAGTGTAGCCGTCGGCCTCGCGAGCAGGCGGCCGAGGCCGATCGGCTCACCGGTTTCGTCACAGAAACCGTAGTCGCCGGACTCGATGCGGGCGAGCGACTGCGAGATCTTCTTCATCAGCTTGCGCTCGCGGTCGCGGGTGCGCAGCTCGAGGGCGTGCTCTTCCTCGATCGTCGCCCGATCGGCCGGGTCGGGCACGATCGACGTGTCCTCGCGCAGGTTCTCGGTCGTCTGCCCGGCGTTCGACAGCAGATCGTCCTTCAGGTGCTGCAGCGTCGCGCGGAAGTAGTCGAGCTGCTTCTCGTTCATGTACTCGGCTTCCGGCATCGCGAGCAGCTCGGCCTCGGTCAGGTCGCGCCCGGGCTTGCTCTTCCAGGCGTTGACGAGCCTGGGGTCGACCTTGTGCGGCTGGCGCGCGCGGTCGACCTCGAGGTGGTTCATCTGGCGCGTCGGCGGGCGCGGCGGCGCGAAGCGGTCGGCAAAGCGCGACGTCGGCACCGGCATCGGCGCCGGCGCCTCGTATGCTGCCTGCGCCTTGGCGCTTGCCTTGCTGCGGGCGGATGCTGTCATGCGGTTCGTTGCGGGTGCGGGGGTCATCGGAACCTGGGGGGCGAGCGCCGCCGGCGTCACGACCACGGGTGCAGGGTGCCTGGCGGCGGTCGAATGCGCCGGCTTGGCCACGGCGGGCGCCGCGGGCTTGGTCGCTGTCGCCGTGACGGCTACCTTGGCGGCCGGGGCCGGCTTCTTCGCCGCGGCCGGCTTCGGCGCCGGCGTGCGTGCGGCCATCGTCTTCGCCGTGCCGGCGGGCCGGGCGGCGGTCGTCTTCTTCGCTGCGGTCACGGGCCTGGCTTTCGGCGTTGGCCGGGCAGCGGTCTTCGCGGGGGTCTTGCGGGCCGGCGTGGCGGCGGCCTTGCCTGCCTTCCTCGCGGCCGGCGCCGCCGCGCTCGCTCGTTTCGCCGTGGTCTTCGTCACTGCCGTCTCCTTGCAACGCCTACGTCACGCCCGCCTGCCGGGGCCGGGTTTGCGGCGTCCGAAATTTCAGGCGCGGCGGATTGTAGCCACGGCTGCGCGCGAGTGAACGCCGGAAAAGCGTCAGACGAGACATTGTTCGAGGCCGTCCAGAAAAATGTCGCGCGGCAGGTCGATGCCGATGAAGACGAGCTTGCTGTTCTTCTTCTCCCCGGCGGCCCAGGCCGGCCCCAGATCGCTGCCCATCATCTGGTGCACGCCCTGGAAGACGACCTTGCGGTCGGTGCCCTTCATGTAGAGCACGCCCTTGTAGCGCAGCAGCCGCGGGCCGTAGACCTGGACGACCGAGCCGAGGAAGTCCTCGAGCTTGGCCGGGTTGAACGCGCGATTCGAGCGGAAGACGAACGATTTCACGTCGTCGTCGTGATGATGGTGGTGCGGGTGGTCGCAGTGTTCGCCGTGCTCGTGGTCATGGTGGTCGTGGTCGTGCCCGGCATGGCTGTCGGCTTCGAGGAACTCGGGGTCGATCTCGAGCTTGGCGTTGAGGTTGAAGCCCTTCAGGTCGAACACCTTGGCGATCGGCACCTCGCCGAAGTGGACCTTCTGCTGCGGCGCGCGCGGGTTCATGTGCTTCAGGCGGTGGGTCAGGTCGTCGAGCGTCGCATCGTCGACGAGGTCGGCCTTGCTGATGAAGATCTGGTCGGCGAAGCCGACCTGGCGGCGCGCCTCCTGGCGGGTGTCGAGCTGGCCCGTCGCGTGCTTGGCGTCGACGAGGGTGAGGATCGAGTCGAGCAGGTAGGTCTCGGCGACCTCGTCGTCCATGAAGAAGGTCTGCGCGACGGGGCCGGGGTCGGCCAGCCCGGTCGTCTCGATGACGACGCGCTCGAAGTCGATCTCGCCGCTGCGCTTCTTCGCGGCGAGGTCCGACAGCGTGCTGCGCAGGTCCTCGCGGATCGTGCAGCAGACGCAGCCGTTGTTGAGCTGGATGATCTGCTCGCCGCTGTCCTGGACGAGGATCTCGTTGTCGATGTTCTCCTCGCCGAACTCGTTCTCGATGACGGCGATCTTCTTGCCGTGGGCCTCGGTCAGCACGCGCTTGAGCAGCGTCGTCTTGCCCGAGCCCAAAAAGCCGGTGACGATGGTGGCAGGGATCAGTCCGTTTGACATGGCGGTTCCAGAATGCTGATTGATCGGCGCGTTAGCACGCGCGCCGCGAGTGAAGACCAACTCATATTGTGGCGGTATGCACACTTTCAAGCGCCTTCAAACCCCTGAAGGAGGTGTGCCAGGCATCGGGTAAGCTTGCCGCATTCCCGTACTTGCGCGCCCGGCCCGCGATGTCCGACCCTCACCCTGCCCGATCCGCGCGCGGCGGCGACAAGCACGCCGACAGGCCCGCGGAAAAGCACGCCGATCGCAACGTGCCGGCGCACGGCAGGCGGCGCGACAAGCGCGTCGACAAGCGCACGCTCTTCGCGCGCATGATCGAGTTCCTGTCGCCGGGGCCCGATTCGAAGGACGAGCTGATCTCGAGCCTCGCCGAAGCCGAGGACCGCGAACTGATCGAGCCCGAGTCGCGCAAGATGCTCGAGGGCGTGATCCGGATGGCCGACCTGACGGCCGGCGACGCGATGGTCGCCGCGCCGCGCATGGACCTGCTGTCGATCGCCGCGCCCTACGACCAGCTGCTGCACACCGTGATCCAGACCGCGCACTCGCGCTTTCCGGTGTACGAGGATTCGCGCGACAACATCATCGGCATCCTGATGGCGAAGGACCTGCTCAAGATCCAGCGCGCGCCGGAGATCAACCTGCGCATGCTGCTGCGCCCGGCCGTTTTCGTCCCCGAATCGAAGGGCCTGAACGACCTGCTGCGCGACTTTCGCACCAACCGCAACCACCTCGCGATCG
>JBDHSE010000215.1:0-5105 GCA_039807955.1 Ideonella sp.
CAGCACGGCAAGACCTTCCGCCTGCGCGGCAAGGGCATCAAGGGCGTGCGCTCGAGCTACCCGGGCGACCTCTACTGTCACATCACGGTCGAGACGCCGGTGCGCATCACCGAACACCAGAGAAAGCTCCTGAAGGAACTCGACGAGTCGTTTCGCAAGGCGGGCGACCGCCATTCGCCGAACGCGAAGTCGTGGACCGACCGCGTGAAGGACCTCTTCAAGTAGACGTGCGACGCGGCGCCGCCGCGCGTCGGGCCGCCCTCACCCGCCCGGCATCACGACGATGCCGTCGGCGTCTGCGACGAGCCGCTCGCCCGGCCGCACCCACACACCCTGGATCCGCACCGGCACGTCGCGCTGGCCCTCGCCGCGCTTCTCGGTCGGCAGCGGAATGCATGCCAGCGCCCGGATGCCGACCGCGCATGCGGAAAGCTCGGCCACATCCCTGACGCAGCCGTCGATCACGAGCCCGGCCCAGCCGTTCTTTGCCGCCGCCGCGGCGAGGTTGCCGCCGACCAGCGCGCGTGCGAGCGACGCGCCGCCATCGACGACGAGCACCCTGCCCTCGCCGGGCGAGTCGACCGCCGCCTTGACGAACGAGTTGTCCTCGTGGCACTTGACGGTGCTGACGGTGCCGGCAAAAGCCGTCACACCGCCGAAGTCTCGAAACATCGGCGGCAGGACGCGAAACGCGCCGCTGCTGTCGTTCTTGTGGGCGTCGCAGAGGTCGCAGGTGACGACCGACGGGGATGAGGCGGATGGCATGAAGGCTCCGGTGGATTGGCGATGGGACGCGATCCCCTGCGCTGCCGAGACCTCGAACGAGGCCCGAAGCCGCGCACGCGGACTGCGGCGGCAGTCTAGCGTGCACCGCCCGGGGCTTGCCTTCGCGACCCGGGACACACCATACTTCAACGAATGGTGAATAAGACGACAGCAACGAAGGCGGCCGCGAAGAAGGCGGCCGCGCGGCGCGCCGCCGAGCCGCGCCCGCGCGACGCCGACCGCTCGCAACGCGACATCCTCGACGCCGCGCGCGACGAGTTCGCGCTGCACGGCCTGGGCGGCGCGCGCATGGACCGCATCGCCGAGCGCGCGGCCGTCAACAAGCGGCTGATCTACTACTACTTCGGCAGCAAGGAGCGGCTCTTCCTCGCCGTCCTCGAACGCGTCTACGAGGACATCCGCAGCGCCGAGCAGCAGCTCGAGCTGACGCAGTGCGAGCCGGCCGAGGCGATCCGCCGCCTGATCGACTTCACCTGGAACTACTCGCTCGAGCACCCCGAGTTGCAGACCCTGCTCAACAGCGAGAACCTGCACCGGGCGCGCCACTTGAAGCAGTCGACGAAGATCGCGGCGATGCACTCGCCGCTGCTGCAGACGCTCGCCGATGTGCTCGAGCAGGGCCGCAGGAGCGGCGTGTTCCGCGGCGGCGTCGATCCGGCGCAGCTCTACATCTCGATCGCCGCGCTGTCGTACTTCTATCTCGGCAACAACCACACGCTGTCGACGATCTTCGCGCGGCCGCTGCTCGCGCCGAAGGCGAAGGCCGAGCGGCTGTCGCACATGACCGACCTCGTGCTCGGCTACCTGCTGCGCGACTGACCGCGCCTGCCTTCGCCGCCGGCCGTCACTCCATGCCGAGCAGCTTGTAGATGCGCCGCGTGTAGACGCCGAACTTCTCGTGCGTCTTCATGTCGAGCGTTCGCGGCCGCGGCAGATCGATCTCGAAGTTGTCGGCCATGCGCGCCGGCCCGGCGGTGAAGACGACGACGCGCGTGCCGAGGAACACCGCCTCCGAGATGCCGTGGGTGACGAAGACGATGGTCTTGCCCGAGGTCTTCCAGATGTGCAGCAGCTCGAGGTTCATCTTCTCGCGCGTCAGCGCGTCGAGCGCGCCGAACGGCTCGTCCATCAGCACGAGCTTCGGGTCGTGCACGAGGGCGCGCGCGATCGCGGCGCGCTGCTGCATGCCGCCCGAAAGTTCGTACGGATACTTGTTCTCGTAGCCGGCGAGGCCGACCATCTCCATCAACGCCCGGCCGCGTTCGCGCGCCTCGCCCATCGGCAGGCCGAGGATCTCGGCCGGCAGCAGAACGTTGTCGAGGATGCGCCGCCACTTCAGCAGCAGCGGCGCCTGAAACACCATGCCGATGTCGCGCGACGGATCGAACGGGTGGCTGGGCGTGCCGATGCGCACCTCGCCACCGTCGTGCGGATGCAGCCCGGCGAGCACCTTCAGCAGCGTCGACTTGCCGCAGCCCGAAGGGCCGACGAGGGCGACCAGCTCGCCGGCCTGGACGTCGAACGTCGCGTCCGAGATTGCGAGGTGCTCGCCGTAGCTCTTGCGAACACCCGCCAGATGGATGAACGCGTCGGCGCTCGTGTTCGCTTCGATCATGAGACGCGCGCGTCCTTCGGCACGAGCCAGTGCTCGAGCCCGAGCACGATGCCGTACAGCAGCACGCCCAGCAGCGTGATCAGCACGACCGCCATGAACATCGCCGGCGTGTCGAGCGTCACCTGCACCTGCAGCATCAGGTAGCCGAGGCCGCGGTCCGAGCCGAGGAATTCGCCGACGATCGCGCCGGCGACGGCGAGGATCGCCGCCACCTTCATGCCGGCGAATACGTACGGCAGCGCGCCGGGAAGCTGGATCTTCGTGAAGAGCTGCCAGCGCGAGCCGCGCAGCGAACGAACGAGGTCGAGCAGTTCGGGCTCGATCGCGCGCAGGCCGCGCGCCGTCGTCAGCAGGATCGGGAAGACAGCGATCGAGAACGCCATCATCGTGTTCGTCAGCACGCCGTAGCTGAACCAGACGATGATGAGCGGCCCGAGCGCGACCTTCGGGATCATGTTCAGCGTCACGAGCAGCGGCAGCATCAGCGACTCGAACGCCTTGGACCAGGTGAACAGCAGCGCCAGCACGACGCCGACGGCGAGCGCGAGTGCATAGCCGCCGAAGATCTCGATGCCGGTGACGAGCGTCGCGGCCCACCAGCCGTAGTCGGCGACGCCGAGCGCACGAAACGTGTCGATCGGCGACGGCATGATGTACTTCGGCACGTGGCCGACGTGCACGAAGAGGTACCACGCGAGCAGCAGCAACAGGTGGGCGACGACGCCGAGCGTGTACTGATGCAGTTTGGATGTCGATCGGTTCATGGTTCGTCGCGCCAGTCTTCAGGCGAGCCAGCGTTGCAGGTTGGCGGCGACGAAGTCGTCGTCGCCGAGGTCGGCGTGCTCGCGGCAGACGCGGGCAATCGCGTCGCCCTGCCCCGGCGACAGAAGTTCGTTCGGGTCCAGGCAGTCGATGCGCTCGAGCAGCCCCTGGCGGCGCAGCACCTCGTGGCAGCCCGGAATGCAGCCGGCGAAGCCGTTCGCGACGTCGAAGACGGCGCTGTTGCAGTCGGTGACGCGCGAATCGAGCGCGAGCAGCGCGGGGTCGATCGCGCCGGCCGCGATCGCGGCGTGGATGCGTTCGAGCAGGCGCACCGCGCTGTGCGTCCACACGCTCCAGTGGCCGAGCAGCCCGCCGCGGATGCGCACCGTCACATCGACGCCGCCGCGGCTGACGACGAACGGCGCGAGCAGGTCGAGCACGATGTGGTCGTCGTTGCCGGTATAGAGCGTGACGCGATCCTCGGCCCCAGCGGCGACGACGCCGCGCACGACATCGAGCGTGCGATAGCGGTCGAACGGCGCCATCTTGATCGCGACGACGTTGTCGATCAGCGCGAAGCGGCGCCAGAACTCCATCGGCAGCGCAATGCCGCCGACCGCCGTCTGCAGATAGAAGCCGACGAGCGGGATCTCGCCGGCGACTGCCGCGCAATGCGCAATCAGTTCGTCGATCGACGCGCCCTTCATCGGCGCGAGCGACAGCAACCCGGCGTGGTAGCCGAAGCCGCGTGCGAGCTTCGCTTCGGCCATCGCCTGCGGCGTGCGGCCCGACAGCCCGGCGATCATCACGAGCGGCCGCTCGGCCCACTCGCGCGCGGTGTGCGCCGCGAGCTCGAGCACCGGCTCGTACAGACCCACCTCGCGGATCGCGAACTGCGTCGCGTGCACGCCGACCGCGAGGCCGCCGGCGCCGGCGTCGATGTAGTAGCGCGTCAGCGCGCGCTGGCGCCGCACGTCGAGCCGGCGCGCCGCGTCGAGCGCAAGCGGATGCGCCGGGATGACGGTGCCGTGGCGCAGCAGCGTGCGCACCTCGGCCGGCATCTCGGCGGGGCGGGATCGATCGTCGTTCGATGGCATCAGGGAAACTCAGTACGCAGGCGTATATCGTCGATGGGTCGAACCGAAGCGGCGGTCTTATACTTTCGCCGGAAGTCACTGCTTGGTGAATTTAGCTTATCCCCGCCCCGAAAGGCAACAGGAGTGTCCATGATCATCAAGCGCCTCGTTCTCGGTGCCGTGCTCGCGACGGCCGGCCTCGTGTCGTTCTCCGCCCACGCGCTGGAGAAGCTCGACTTCGTTCTCAACTGGGTGCCGGGCGGCGACCATGCGCCCTACTACTACGCGAAGAAGATGGGCTGGTACGAGAAGGCCGGCATCGACTTGAACATCGAGGCCGGCAAGGGCTCGGCGATGGCGACGCAGCGGGTCGGCGCGGGCGTCACGCCGATCGGCTTGGCCGACATGGGCGGCGTGCTCGTCGCCAAGGGCAAGGGCGCCGACACGGTCGCCGTCTACAACGTCTACGCCAACTCGCCGCAGGGCATGTACTGGCTCAAGAGCTCGGGCATCAAGGGCGTGAAGGACTTCCCCGGCAAGAAGATCGGCAACCCGGCCGCCGACGGCGCGCGCGTGATGTGGCCGGCGCTCGCGAAGGCCAACGGCATCGACCCGAAGTCGGTGACCTGGGTCAACATCGACGCCAACGCCAAGCTCGCCGCGCTGAAGTCGAAGACGATCGACGTCACGACCTCGTTCTACAACATCCACCACGTCTTCCAGCGTGAACTCGGCGACGACATGGGCTTCCTCGCCTGGAAGGACGCCGGCCTGAACCCGTACGGCAACTCGATCATCGTCAACGCCAAGTTCCTCGCCGAGAACAAGCCGCTCGTCGACAAGTTCGTCAAGGTCACGCAGCGCGC
>JBDHSE010000216.1:0-5094 GCA_039807955.1 Ideonella sp.
CCAGACACCATCACCTCGGCCGCCCGGCCGCGCGAGTTGTAGTTGCTCGCCATGCTCATGCCGTAGGCGCCGGCCGAGAGCACAGCGATGAAGTCGCCCGGCTGCACGGCGAGCAGCCGATCACGCCCCAGCCAGTCGCCCGATTCGCAGACCGGGCCGACGACGTCCCAGGTCTGCGCCGGCGCGTCGCGCAGCGTCGTCGCGACGATCGCCATCCACGCCTCGTACATCGCCGGGCGGACGAGGTCGTTCATCGCCGCATCGACGATGCAGAAGTTGTGTTTGGCCGACGGCTTCAGGAAGAGCACCTCGCTCACCAGCACGCCAGCGTTGCCGACGAGCGAGCGCCCGGGTTCGACGACGATGCGCCGCGTGCCGTGGCCGCGCGCGTCGATGCGCGCGAGCAGGGCGCGCAGCAGCGCCTCGGCCGACGGCGGCTGCTCGTCGGCATACGCGATGCCGAGGCCGCCGCCGAGATCGAGATGGTGCAGCGCGATGCCTTCGCTTTCGATCGCCTCGACGAGGTCGAGCATGCGGTCGAGTGCGTCGAGGTATGGCTCGATCGCGGTGATCTGCGAGCCGATGTGGCAGTCGATGCCGGTGATCTCGAGCCCCGGCAGCGATGCGGCGCGGCGATAGGCGGCGACCGCCTCGCCGTGCGCGATGCCGAACTTGTTGCCCTCGAGGCCGGTCGAGATGTAGGGGTGGGTGCGGGCATCGACGTCCGGGTTCACGCGCAGGCTGATGCGGGCCGTCGCGCCTGCGGCGGCCGCGACCTGCGACAGCACCTCGAGTTCGCCGACGCTCTCGACGTTGAAGCACATGACACCGGCCGCGAGCGCCTGCCGCATCTCGGCGCGCGTCTTGCCGACGCCGGAGAAGACGACCTTCGCCGGATCGCCGCCGGCGGCGACGACGCGGTCGAGTTCGCCGCCGGAGACGATGTCGAAGCCGCAGCCGGCGCGCGCGAAGGTCTGCAGCACGGCGAGGTTCGAGTTGGCCTTGAGCGCGTAGCAGATCAGCGCGTCGCGGCCGTCGAGCGCGCGCTGGTAGCCGGCGAGCGCATCGAGCATCGACGCACGCGAATACACGTACAGCGGCGTGCCGAAACGCGCCGCCAGATCGTCGAGCGCGCAGTCCTCGACGAACAGGCGGCGGTCGCGGTACGCGATGTGCGGGGCGCCCGGCAGCATCATCGCGGTGCCGACGCCGGCGGCGCTGCGTCAAGGGGTGCGGAGGCCGCGCCCGCCGCTGCAGCAGGTGCCGGCTCGGGCAGTTTGAGCGGACCTTTCTGTCCGCAGCCGCTGAAGAGGCCTGCCGCGATCAGGGCCAGGCCGATGCGGGGCAAGGCGTGGCGGCGCGGGGTATCGCTCGAGTTCGGTTCGGTCATGCCTGATCCTGGCGGTTGCCGCTGCACGCTGGCCGTGCGCTACCGCCTGAAGATGTCGAGGATGCTGTTGCGTTCTTCCTCGGTCGGGGCGGCCGGCACCGTGTCCTCGAGCCCGAGGCTGCTGACGCCGGCGTCGCCCGAGAACTCGTCGAAGTACCACTCGCCGTCGCGGTTGACGACGCCTTCGGGCACCGGCAGTTCGGCTTCGACCGGCACGCCCCTGAGTGCGAAGCGCATGAAGTCGATCCAGACCGGCAGCGCGAGCCCGCCGCCGGTTTCGCGGGCGCCGAGCTTGCGCGGCGTGTCGTAGCCGATCCAGGCGACGGCCGCGATCGTGCGCTGGTAGCCGGCGAACCAGGCGTCCATCGAATCGTTCGTCGTGCCGGTCTTGCCGTAGATGTCACCGCGCTGGAGCTTGACCTTGGCCGAAGCCGCCGTCCCCGAGCGCGTGACCTCCTGCAGCAGGCTGTTCATGATGAAGATGTTGCGGGCGTCCACCGTGCGCTCGGATTCGGTTGGCGGCGCGAGCTTCGTTTCGGCGAGCACGTGGCCGCTGTCGTCGGTGATGCGGCTGATCAGCACCGGGTTGACGAGGTAACCGCCGTTGGCGAAGACCGAGTACGCGGTCGCCATCTGCAGCGGCGTGACCGACCCGGCGCCGAGCGCCATCGTCAGGTACGCCGGGTGCTTGTCGGCATCGAAGCCGAAGCGCGTCGCCCATTGCTGCGCGTAGGACGGCCCGATCGCCTGCAGGATGCGGATCGAGACCATGTTCTTCGACTTCGCGAGCGCCTTGCGCATCGTCATCGGGCCCTCGTACTTGCCGTCGTAGTTCTTCGGCTCCCACGCCTGGCTGCCGGTCGTGTCGGCGCTGAAGAAGAGCGGCGCGTCGTTGATGATCGTCGACGGCGTGAAGCCCTTCTCGAGCGCCGCCGAGTAGATGAAGGGCTTGAAGCTCGACCCCGGCTGGCGCCACGCCTGCGTGACATGGTTGAACTTGCTCTTCGCATAGTCGAAGCCGCCGACGAGCGCACGCACCGCGCCGCTGCGCGGATCGACGGCGACGAAGGCGCCTTCGACCTCGGGCAGCTGGGTGATCGTCCAGGCGTCCTTGTCGCCCTTCACGAGGCGGATCACGGCGCCGCGGCGAATCTGCGTCTTCGGGTTGCCGTTGGCGGCGAGCCCGGACTCGACGGGCTTGAGCCCGGCGCCGGTGACGCTCACGAGTTCGCCGCTTTGCAGCACCGCGACGACCTTCTTCGGGCTCACCTCGAGCGCGATGCCGGCCCGAATCTCGTCGTTGTCGGGATGGTCGGCGAGCGCCTCGGCGATCCGCGCGTCGAGCAGCGCCGGGTCGGCGGGCAGGTCGATGTAGGCCTCCGGACCGCGGTAGAACTGGCGCTGCTCGTAGGTCATGATGCCGTGGCGCAGCGCGCGGTAGGCCGTTTCCTGGTCCTTCGAATCGATCGTCAGCGTCACGTTCAGGCCGCGCGTGTAGGCCTCGGCGCCGTACTGGGCGAAGACGAGCTGGCGCGCCGTCTCGGCCACGTACTCGGCGTGCACCGGCAGCTCCTGGCGCGGGTGGTAGACGAGCTTTTGATCCATCGCCGCGTCGCGCTGGGCGGCGGTGATGAAGCCGTTGTCGAGCATGCGGTCGAGCACATAGTGCTGGCGCGCGACGGCGCGCCTCGGATTGGCGATCGGGTTGAACGCCGACGGCGCCTTCGGCAGCCCGGCGAGCATCGCCGCCTCGGCCACCGTGATGTCCGCGAGCGGCTTGCCGAAGTAGGCCTCGCTCGCCGCGGCGAAGCCGTAGGCGCGCTGGCCGAGGTAGATCTGGTTCATGTAGAGCTCGAGGATCTTGTCCTTGCCGAGCCTGTTCTCGATCTTGAGCGCGAGCAGCACCTCGTAGAGCTTGCGCGACAGCGTCTTCTCGGTCGACAGATAGAAGTTGCGCGCGACCTGCATCGTGATCGTCGACGCGCCCTGGGTTCCGAGGCCGCTGAAGTTCGCGAGCCCGGCGCGCAGCACGCCCTTGTAGTCGACCCCGCCGTGCTCGTAGAAGCGCGCATCCTCGGCGGCGAGCACGGCCTGCTGCATCACCTTCGGGATCTCCTCGATCGGCGTGAAGTCGCGCCGCTCCTCGCCGAACTCGCCGAGCAGCACGCCGTCCGCCGACACGATGCGCATCGGCAGCTTGGGCTGGTAGTCGGTCAACCCGCTGATCTCGGGCAGGTTGGGGTACGCGACCGCGAGCGCGATCGCCGCCAGCAGCAGCACCGAGACCGCCAGCGCGCCCAGCACGCCAACCAGCCCGCCGAGCAGCCTGAGCGGCCAGGGGGCCCGGCCGGAACGCGCCTGCGCCTTGGCGTGCGGCGGGTCTGCGGCGCCGCGCTTGGCGGCGCGCTCGGAATCGCTCATGGGGCTCCAGGAAGGGGAGGACGAGATTATAGAAAGCGCTCGCCAGTCAGTCGGAATCAGCACTGAAGTTCGCGCCGGCACCTGCCGATAAGGGTCCACGAGGCCGTTCGCAAGCACGTTTTGAGGCCGAGAAGGCGTGTGAGATTTGCAACGTAGGGGGTTGTTCCGGGCGGCGAACTTCTTTGTTAGTCAATATCTTTACTGCTAGCATTGAAGTGACTTCTTAACATTCCAGCGCACGTTGTGGCGCGTTGGGGGAGCTGCGACGTGAGCTTTCTGGATGTGTTGATGGGGCGCAAGCATCCGCCGATGATCGGGCTCGACATCAGCTCGTCCAGCGTCAAGCTGGTTGAACTCGAGCAGTCCGCCGGCGGCGAGTACGTCGTCGAGCGGTTTGCCTCCGAGAGCTTCGAGAAGGGCTGGATCACCGACGGCCAGATCGAGAAGTTCGACGAGGTCGCCGAGGCGGTGCGCAAGGTCGTCGCCAAGAGCGGCAGCCGGACCAAGCAGGTCGTGATGGCGATGCCGCAGTCGGCCGTCATCACGAAGAAGATCATGCTGCCTTCCGGGCTGCGCGAAGAGGAACTCGAGGTCCAGGTCGAATCCGAGGCGAACCAGTACATCCCGTTCTCGCTCGACGAAGTGAGTCTGGACTTCTGCGTCATCGGGCCGAGCGCCACGTCGGTCGGCGATGTCGAGGTGCTGATCGCCGCGTCGCGCAAGAACCTCGTCCAGGACCGCCAGGGGCTGGCCGAAGCGGCAGGCCTGAAGCCGGTCGTGCTCGACATCGAGTCGCACGCCTCGCGGCTCGCGATGAGCCGCCTGATCGCCGCGCTGCCGAACGAGGGCAAGGACGCACTCGTCGCGCTGTTCGAGATCGGCGCCGACACGACGAGCCTCAAGGTGCTGCGCGACGACGAGATGCTCTACGACCGCGATCAGGCCTTCGGCGGCTCGCAGCTGACGCAGTTGATCAGCCGTCAGTACGGCTTCTCTTTCGAGGAGGCCGAGCAGAAGAAGCTTGCCGGCGATCTACCCGACGACTACGAATCGTCGATCCTCGTCCCCTTCGTCGACAGCCTGTCGCAGGAGATCGGCCGCGCGCTGCAGTACTTCTTCACGAGCACGCCGCACCACAAGGTGCACTACGTGATGCTGGCCGGCGGCACGGCGACGCTGCCGGGGCTGAAGGACCGGGTCACCGAGCTGACCGGCTTCGCGTCGATGGTCGTCAACCCGTTCGAGGACATGAAGCTCGGCTCGGCGGTGCGCGAGAGCAAGCT
>JBDHSE010000217.1:0-5075 GCA_039807955.1 Ideonella sp.
CGGCAGCCGGACGGCGTGAAGCGCGGCAACTGGATCCAGACCATGCCCGGCAAAGGCTGGTTCGCGATCCTGCGGCTATACGGGCCGCTCGAGCCGTTCTTCACGAAGGAGTGGCGGCCGGGCGAGTTCGAGCCGGTGAAGTAGGCCCGGCGCCGCTGGCCGCAAAGCAGACATCTGCCCAGCCCTGCGCGCCGGCGCACATCGCGCAGGGCTCGGCGGTGGTCACCCGCGTGCACTTTCCGAGGGTTTCCGGCGCGATGCGGCGCGTGCGGCCTCGTTGACGCGCCGCAGGCGGCGCAGCCGTCGTTGCGCTGGGGGCAGGACAAGCCCTCCATCGGCGGTCAGGTCTGCAGGCGCCGGATGCGCGACCACAGCAGCGCCTTGGGCACGGCGTCCATGCGCAGCGCTTGCAGGCAGCGGTCGATCCGCTCGGGCCGCTCGCGCAGCCGCGCGACGGCGTTGCGCAAGTCGGCTTCGACGCTCGCGCCGTAGGCCCCCGCCGCCTTGGCGATGGCCTCGCGCAACAGCGGCTTGGCGGGCTGCATCATCGCCAGGTCGATCAGGTCGCGGCTGAACACTGCGTCGTCGGCCCAGCGATCGGAGTTGGCCAGCAACTTGCTCGCCGCCATGTCCAGCGGCGTCAGCGTCGGCACGCCGCACAGCGCGTCTGCGGCGCCCGGTGCGGCAAGCTCGATGCGCGCCTCGTGCACGATCTCAAACTTGATGGCCACGCCATCGACGAGCAGCAGCGTGCGCAGCCCGTACTGGTCGGCGCGCAGTTCGCGGGCCATCTCCAGCGCCTGCCCGGGCCGCGTGATCGGCGCCAGGCCTTGCGCGCCGGTCAGCGCCTGCCGCAGCGCACGGTAGCCCGGCAGATGCGACACCAGCAAGGCGATGTCGACCGACTCGCGGTACTCGCCGAAGCGCATTGCAACCGCCGTGCCGCCGCCGAACAGGCAGCCGTGACCGGACAGCAGCGGCCCGTCGAGCGCCTGCAGCACGCGGCCGATGCGGCGGTGGTGCTCACGAGCGAACAAGCAGCCGCCCTCCACCGACGTCGCGCACCAGGCGGTCCAGCAGCGCACGCTCCTTCGGCGTCATGGCCAGCGCATCGACATGGCGCCAGTTGCGTTCGTAGAGGTCCAGCGCCTGCTTCGGGCCAAGCTCAGTGGCGGGATTGAGCTGCCACGCCAGCCGGCGCAACTGCGGCAGTTCGCCGAGCCGCAGCCGCTTCGCCGGCGCCGGCTCGCGCGGCTGCGCCGGCTGCGCATCCTGCGCCAGCTGCAGCCGCAAACCCAGCGCACCCAGCGCGCGCTGGTACAGGCCCATCGCCACCGAGGGCTCGCCGCGCTCGATGCGATGCAGCGTCACGCGCGACAGCCCGGCCGCCTCGGCGGCCGCGGTGGCGCTGACACCCAACTGCTTGCGCCGCGCGCGGATGGCGCCGCCCAGCGCGGCGAGGGTGTTGAAGGTGTCGGCTCGAGGCGTCTGCATATGTTTCTCATTCTATGCAATTCCGCCAAATTGCACAGCATGAGAAACATTCTTCTGAGAAACACTCTTCGGCTGAAATCGAGGTCCCCGGCTGCCGCGGCGTGCGGACGCAGCGGTGAGCTTTTCGACCGCCGAGAACAGCTCGTCCATCGCGGTCGCCGCGATGCCGGCAACGGCCCGGGCGCCGAAGCCAGCCCCATCTGCATGCTGCTGCCGGCGCTGATCGGCGGCCAGCCGATGCCTTCGTTGCCGGCCGTCAGCCTCGACACCGCGGTGCCGGTGAGGGCCAGCCATCAGGCAGCACGCCGGCCCTAGCCGAGCTGCCCGGACTGTTGCAAGGCAGCGCCGCCACGCTGGCGCGGTGCGGTGCCGCGACGCCCGCGCTAGCGGTCGCACCGCTGCGTCGTATGCGTCAGGCTGGCGGCCCCGCCAGGAATCGAACCTGGATCTGCCCCTTAGGAGGGGGCTGTTCTATCCATTGGACTACGGGGCCGCAGGCCGGGATTGTGCAGCAGCCGATGCGCCTCACGCGTTCGCCGGCAGCAGGCTCGCTTGGCTCGACGCCGGGCTGCCGCGGATCGCCGCCGAAAGCAGCAGCACCGGGATCAGCCCGACGACGACGATCGCGAACGACGGCAGCGCCGCTTCGCCGAGACGCTCGTCGCGCGCGAGCTGGTAGGCGACGACGGCGAGGGTGTCGCTGTCGAACGGGCGCAGCAGCAGCGTCGCCGGCAGTTCCTTCATGACGTCGACGAAGACGAGCAGCGCGGCGGCGAGCGCCGGGCGGCGCAGCAGCGGCAGGTGCAGTTCGAAGAACATGCGCCGCCGCGGCGTGCCGAGCGTTCGCGCCGCCTCGTCGACGCTCGCCGCGAGCCGCGCGTAGCCGGCCTCGACCGACTGCAGCGACGCCGCCGAGAAGCGCACCAGGTACGCATAGAGGAGGCCGAACGTCGTGCCGGTGACGAGCGCCGCCGTGCCGGCGCCGGGCGCGCCCTGCTGCAGCCAGCCGACCGGCAGCAGGATGCCGACCGCGATCACCGCCCCCGGCACCGCGTAGCCGAGCGAGACGACGCGCGTCGCGACGCGCAGCGAGGCGCGGGCGTGGACGCGGTTGGCGAAGGCGAGCACGAGCGAGAGGGCGACGGCAAGCGCGCTCGCGGTCAGTGCGAGGTGCAGGCTCGTCCAGCCCCAGTGCAGGAAGCGCGACCAGCCGGCGGCGTCGAGCCCGCCGCCGGCCTGCGCCTCGATCGCGACGAGGCGCAGCAGCACGAGCACCGGCAGCACGAAGCCGAACAGCACCGGCAGCAGGCACAGGCCGAAGGCGAGCGCCGCGCCGGCGCCGCGCAGCGCGATCGGCCGCGCCTCGGCGCCGTGCGCCGCGCCGCGCCGAGCGGGCGCGAAGCGCAGCCGGCGCTGCGCGCGCCGCTCGAGCCAGGTCAGCAGTGCGACGCCGGCGAGCAGGATCGACGCCAGTTGCGACGCGGCGATGCGGTCGTCCATCGCGAGCCAGGCGCGGTAGATGCCGGTCGTCACCGTCGGCACGCCGAAGTACGAGACGACGCCGTAGTCGGCGAGCGTCTCCATCAGCGCGAGCGCAACGCCGGCGGCGAGTGCCGGCCGCGCCAGCGGCAGCGCGACCTCGCGCACCCGCCGCAGGTTGCCGGCACCGAGCAGGCGCGCCGCCTCCATCAGCGGCACCGCGCGTTCGCCGAGCGCGGCGCGCGCGAGCAGGTAGGCGTAGGGGTACAGGCACAGGATGAAAAGCAGCGTCGCGCCGGGCAGGCTGCGCACGTCGGGCCAGAGCGCTCCCTGCGCGCCGGTCGCGCCGCGCAGCGCCGTCTGCAACGGGCCGCTGAACTGCAGGAAGTCGGTGTAGGCGTAGGCGAGCACGTAGGCCGGCATCGAAAGCGGCAGCAAGAGCGCCCATTCGAAGTGGCGCCGCAGCGGAAAGTCGAACAGCGTCACCGCCGCCGCCGTCGCCCCGCCGAGCAGCGCGACGCCGATGCCGACGCCGATCGCGAGGCGGCCGGTGTTCCACAGGTACTCGGGCAGCACGGTGTGCCACTGATGGCGCAGCGTCTCGAGGCTCGCGGCGTCGAACACGAGCCAGGCGCCGAGCACGCACAGCACCGGCAGCGCGAGCAGCAGGCAGGCAAGCGTGACGGCGCGCAGCATGGAAGAGGTTGGGGCGTGCGCGCGGAGACGTGGCGGATGTGCGTTCGCGAACGCGCGTCAGGCAAGGTCCGCGCGGCGCGGGGACGCGCGTCGGAGCCGGCCGCAAACGAGAAGCGTCTTCATTGCGCTGCGTATCATACGAAGCATGTTCCTCGCGCTAGAACAGGTGTCGGTCACCTACCCCGGCGCGACCGCGAAACCGGCGGTGCAGGCGGCGTCGCTCGTGCTGCCGGCGGGCGACATCGGCGTCCTGATCGGGCCGTCGGGCTGCGGCAAGACGAGCCTGCTGCGCGCGATCGCCGGGCTCGAGCGGCTCGCGCAGGGCCGCATCGCGATCGGCGACGAGACGCTCGCCGATGCGGCGCGCGGCGTCCACCTCGCACCCGAAGCGCGGCGCATCGGCATGGTGTTCCAGGACTACGCGCTCTTCCCGCACTTGAGCGTCGAGCGCAACGTCGGCTTCGGCATCGCCCATCTGGCGCGCGACGCGCGGGCCAAGCGGGTGCAGGAGGTGCTCGCGCTCGTCGGCCTCGCCGACGCCGCGCGGCGCGCGCCGCATCAGTTGTCGGGCGGCCAGCAGCAGCGCGTCGCGCTCGCCCGCGCGCTCGCGCCGGGGCCGCGGCTGCTGCTGCTCGACGAGCCGTTCTCGAACCTCGACGTCGAACTGCGCGAGCGCCTCGCGCAGGAGCTGCGCGCGATCCTGAAAGCGAGCGCGACGACCGCCCTCTTCGTCACCCACGACCAGCAGGAGGCGTTCGCCGTCGGCGACCGCATCGGCGTCATGCGCGAAGGCCAGCTGCTGCAGTGGGACGACGCCTATGCGCTGTACCACCGCCCGGCGTGCCGCTTCGTCGCCGAGTTCATCGGCCACGGCGTGTTCGCGCCGGCGCGCATCGTCGCGGCAGCAGGCGGGCCGGTCGTCCGCACCGCGCTCGGCGACCTGAGCGACGCCGCCGAATGCCCGCTGCCCGACGCCTACCCCGACGGCTGCTGCGACCTGCTGCTGCGCGCCGACGACATCGTGCACGACGACGCCTCGCCGGTGCGCGCGCGCATCGAGCGCAAAGCGTTCCAGGGCGCGCGCTTCATCTACACGCTGCGGCTCGCGAGCGGCGAGCGCGTGCTCGCCCAGGTGCCGTCGCACCACGACCATGCGGTCGGCGAGTGGATCGGCATCCGCCCCGACGTCGACCACGTCGTGACCTTCGCGCGCGAGACGGCATAGGCGCTCACTTGTAGCCGACCTCGTCGAGCAACCGCTGGACCTTGACCTGGTTCATGCCGATCACCGAGACCGGCACGGTGTCGGCCTTGAACGGCCCGAGCGCGTCGAGCGCGGGGTTGGCGATCTTCAGGCCCTTGACGACCGGCCACTCGTTGTTGCCGTCGGCGAAGTGGCGCTGCGC
>JBDHSE010000218.1:0-5018 GCA_039807955.1 Ideonella sp.
TGCTCTATCTGCCCTACGTGCCGAGCCTGCACGAGGACATGATCCTGCGCGGCCGGCGCATCCTCGCCGACCAGATGGAGTTCCTGCTCGCGAGCGTGCCGCGCAACAGCCGGCTGCACGCATAGGGCCGGTTCACGCCACGGGCGGCGGTGCAGTCGCACTTCATCCTCTACGTCGCCGACCAGGACCGCGCCACGCGCTTTTACGCGAGCGCCCTCGGCATCGCGCCGCGCCTGAACGTCCCCGGCATGACCGAGTTCGCGCTGCCCGGCGGCGGCGTGCTCGGCCTGATGCCCGAGGCGGGGATCAAGGCGCTGCTCGGCGATGCGATCGCCGACCCGGCCGCTGCCGGCGGCACGCCGCGCTGCGAGCTGTACCTGATCGTCGACGACCCGGCTGCGTTTCACGCCCGCGCGCTCGCTGCGGGCGGGCGCGAACTCAGCGCCCTCGCACTGCGCGATTGGGGCGACCGCGCGGCCTACTCGCAAGACCCCGACGGTCACGTGCTCGCGTTTGCGGCGAGCGTCGCGCAGTGACAGAGTCGGGCCTGTCGGATGCCACGACCCGGCATCCCCGCGAATCGAATCAAATGCAAAGCCACCGGCTGATCCAGCGCATCCTCGCCGCCGTCGCGATCGTCTTCGGCGTCGTCACGATTTTCTCCGGCGGGCGCGTGCTGCTCGGCGCCGACCCGGGCTACGTCGTCTACAAGCCACTGCTCGTCTACAACACGGCGATGGGGTTCATCTATGTCGGCGCCGGCATCGCGGCGTGGCGCAACGTCGTTCGCGGCCGGGCCGCCGCCGGCGCGATCTTCGTGCTGAACCTGATCGTGCTCGCCGCGGTCGGCACGCTGTACTCGAACGGCAGCGGCGCGGTCGCGATCGAGAGCGTGCATGCGATGACGCTGCGAACCGTCGTCTGGCTCGTGCTGTTCGCCGGCTTCGCGTGGATCGTTCGCGCCGACTCGGTGCGGCGCTGAAGCGATGGCCGCCAGCGCGATCCGGATCCGCGAGATCGACCACCTCGTGCTGCGCGTCGCCGATCTCGACGCGATGCTGCGCTTCTATTGCGACGCGCTCGGCTGCACGGTCGAGCGCCGCAAGGACGACATCGGCCTCGTGCAGTTGCGCGCCGGGCGCTCGATGATCGACCTCGTGCCGGTCGAAGGTCAGCTCGGCCGTGCCGGCGGCGCCGCGCCGGGCGCCGAAGGCCGCAATCTCGATCACTTCTGCCTGCGCATCGAGCCGTTCGACGAGCCAGAGATCCGTGCCGAGCTGACGGCGCGCGGCATCGAGGTCGGCGCCGTCGCGACCCGCAACGGCGCCGAAGGCGAAGGGCCTTCGGTCTACATCCGCGACCCGGAGGGCAACACGATCGAGCTCAAGGGGCCGCCGGCCGCGCCGCCCACCGCGCGCAGCAACTGAACGTCAGGACGTTCGGGCCGGCCCCGGCTCGACCTGCGCGCCCTTCGAGACGACGGCCTCCTCGCCGATCAGCCCGCGCGGGCGAAACATCAGCACCAGCATCAGCACAAGGCCGATCAGGATGATCTGCGCCGCGCCGCCCTTGATCTGCAGGTCGGCCGGCAGCACCATCTGCGCGGCGGTGCCGCTCGCCGTCCACACCGCCCACATCAGCACCGCACCGAGGATCGCGCCCTTGTTGTTGCCGCTGCCGCCGACGATCAGCATGGCCCAGATCTGGAACGTCAGCACCGGCTGGAAGTCCTGCGGGCTGATGTAGCCGATGAAGCTCGCGTGCAGCGCGCCGGCCAGGCCCATGATCGCCGAGCCGATGACGAACGACTGCAGCCGGTAGCCGAACGCGTTCTTGCCGAGCGACGCCGCGGCCGGCTCGTCCTCGCGGATCGCCTTCAGCACGCGGCCCCACGGCGAGCGCACGATCGCCTCGAGCGCGGCATAGAGCACGACGACGATGACGACCATCATTGCCAGCATCAGCAGGTTGCGCCCGCCGACGGTCGCGATCAGTTCCGGCCACGGCCGCGGGATGCCGGTCGCGCCCTGGCTACCGCCGGTCAGGCCCTTCGCGTTGAGCGCGATCAACTGCAGGATGCTGCCGATGCCGATCGTCACGATCGCGAGGTAGTCCTCGCGCAGGCGCAGCGTCGGGATGCCGACGACGAAGCCGACGAGCGCCGCCGCGGCGGCGCTGCCGGCGAGGCCGACGCCATACGGCAGCCCGTAGCCGCCGACGTGGCTGTCGTACGCCGGCCCGCACAGGATCGCGAACGCATACGCGCCGACGAGGAAGAAGCCCGAGACGCCGATGTTGAAGAGCCCCGTGTAGCCCCACTGCAGGTTGAGCCCGAGGCAGACGACGGCGAAGATCAGCGCCTGGATCAGGAAGAAGACGAGGTAGGAGACTTCGCCGCTCACGACTTGTCTCCGAGGATGCCCTTCGGATAGACGAGCAGGATCAGGAACATCAACGCGAACGCGACCGCCGGCTTGTACGCCGCGCCGATCAGCGGCACCGACATCGACTGCGCGAGGCCGATGATCAACCCGCCGAGCACGGCGCCGTAGATGCTGCCGACGCCGCCGAGGATCGCCGCGGCGAACATCGGCAGGATCAGGTTGAAGCCCATCTCGGGCGAGATCTGCACGGTGAGTCCGAACAGCACGCCGGCCACCGCGGCGAGGCCGCCGCCGACGATCCACGTCCAGCGGATCACGGCGCGCACGTCGATGCCGCTGACGCGCGCGAGCGCCGGGTTGTCCGACACCGCGCGCATCTGCTTGCCGAGCCGGCTGCGGCTCAGGAACAGGTGCAGCGCGAGCATGAGCAGCGCGGCGACGGCGATCACGAACACCTCGTTGCCGCTCATCCGAACGCCGGGCAGCACCTCGCTTGCGATCGCGATCGTTCGCGTGTAGTACTCGGGCTGCGAGCCCCAGACGAAGACGACGACGTTGCGCAGCATCAGCGACGCGCCGAACGACGCGATGACGAGCGCGACAGCGATGTCGCTCCGGCGCAGGACGCGAAACAGCAGCCAGTCGAGCAGCAGTGCGAGCCCGGCCGTCAGCGCAACGGCGACCGCGATCGCCGCCGCGAAGCGCCAGCCGAAGGTGAGCGGCCCGACCGCCTGGCCGGCGCCGAACAGCGCGACGAAGACGAGCGCGAAGTACGCGCCGAAGGTCAGGAACTCGCCGTGCGCGAAGTTCGCGAAGCGCAGGATGTTGTAGGTCAGCGTCAGGCCGATCGCGCCGAGCGCGAGCGTCGCGCCGAGGATGATGCCGTCGGCGGCGTACTGCGCGATCATGCGAGCCCCCTGCGCATGCCGAGGTAGAGCGCGCCGACCTCGGGGTTCGCGAGCAGCTCGCCCGCCGCGCCGCTGACCTGCTCGCGACCCTCGGCGAGGACGTAGCCGCGGTCCGAGATCGCGAGCGCCGCCTTCGCGTTCTGCTCGACGATCAGCATCGTTACGCCGAGCGAGGGGATGTCGCGCACGCGCTCGAAGACGACGCCGACGAGCTTGGGCGACAGCCCGGCCGACGGCTCGTCGAGCATCAGCACGACGGGCCTCGCCATCAGCGCGCGCGCGACGGCGACCATCTGGCGCTCGCCGCCGGAGAGCGTCCCGGCCGGCTGGCGACGCCGCTCCTTCAGGCGCGGAAAGAGGTCGTACATGCGCCCGAGATCGGCGTCGATCCCGTCGCGGTCGCCGCGCGCGCTCGCGCCCATCTCGAGGTTCTCCTGCACCGACATGCGGACGAAAACGTTGTCGGTCTGCGGCACGTAGGCGAGGCCGCGGCGCACCATGTCGTGCGCCTCGACGCCGACGATGTCGTTGCCGAAGAGTTCGATGCTTCCGGCGCGCACCGCGACGAGGCCGGCGATGGTCTTGATCAGCGTCGACTTGCCGGCGCCGTTCGGGCCGAGGACGGTGACGATCTCGCCGCGCGCGACGTCGATCGCGATGCCGCGCAGGATGTCGACCTCCGGCGTGTAGCCGGCGACGAGGTCGCGCACGCGCAGTGCCGCCTCGGGCGCCGATGCCGGCACGCCCTTCATGCCGCGACCCCGCCGAGGTAGGCGTCGAGCACGCGCGGGTCGCTGCGCACCGTCTCGGGCGGCCCTTCGAGCAGCAGCCGGCCCTGCGCCATCACGAGCACCGGGTTGCACAGCGTCATGATGAGGTCCATGTTGTGCTCGATGATGAGGAAGGTGATGCCGCGCGCGTTCAGCTCGCGCAGCTTGTCCATGATCGTCGCGAGCAGCGTCGGGTTGACGCCCGCGCCCGGCTCGTCGAGCAGGACGAGCCTCGGTTCGGCCATCATCACGCGCGCAAGTTCGAGCAGCTTTTGCTGGCCGCCGGAGAGGTTCTTCGCGAACTCGCCCGCGAGCCGCTCGAGACCGACGAAGTCGAGGATCGCACGCGCGCGCTCGCGGCTTGCGCGCTCCTCGGCGCGCACCGCGGCGCGCGCGACCCAGTTGTTCCAGAACCGCTCGCCGGACTGCCGGTTGCCGACGAGCATCGTGTTCTCGAGCACCGTCATGCCGGCGAACGGGCGCGGGATCTGGAAGGTGCGAACGAGGCCTGTTTCGAAGATGCGGTGTGGCGGGAGGCCGCCGATCGAATGGCCGAGGAACGAGATCGACCCCGACGTCGGCCGGTGCACGCCGGCAATCGTGTTGAAGAGCGTCGTCTTGCCGGCGCCGTTGGGGCCGATCAGGCCGGTGATCGTCTTCTCGCGCAGCGTGAACGAGACGCCATCGACGGCGCGCAGGCCGCCGAACTCCTTCACCAGATCGCGCAGGATCAGCATCGCGCCGCCCCCGGGGTTGCCGCCATCGAAGACGGCGGCCGGGCGGCCGCCGTCACGCCTGGACTACGAGGCTTTCGCGCGCAACTTGGCGATCTCGTCGACCGTCACCATGCCCTTGTTCGCGACCTTGCCCTGGTCGTTCACGCCCCAGACGACCATCGGCGCGAAGATGTCGCCGTTCTTGTCGAACTGCAGCGGGCCGGTCGCGCCGACGTACTG
>JBDHSE010000219.1:0-4981 GCA_039807955.1 Ideonella sp.
GTCTGGGGCGGCAAGATCACGACCTTTCGCAAGCTCGGCGAGGAAGCGGCCGACCTGCTCGCCGAGCCGCTTGCCATCCGAAACGGCGCTTGGACGCACGGCGCGCACCTGCCGGGCGGCGACCTGAGCGCCTGGATCGGACCGGCAACGCGCCCCGACACCGACTTCGCCCGCTTCGTCCAGGCCGTCGCCCAGCGCCACCCCGAACTGCCGGCCGGCTTGTGCCGGCGGCTCGCGCGCTGCTACGGCGCGCGCATCGAACTCGTCCTCGGCGCCGACGGCCTCGGGCCCGAGGTCGCACCCGGCCTGCACGAGGCCGAGCTGAACTATCTTCACGCCCACGAATGGGCGCAGAGCGCCGACGACGTGCTGTGGCGCCGCACCAAGCTCGGCCTGCACCTGACAGAAGCCGAGCGCGCCGCCGTCGCCCGCTGGTGCGGCGAGCGTTGGCGCAGTACGGCGGCGGCATCTGCGCGCTGACGCAGCGGCGCGCCTCGCATCCGCCAGCCCGCTCGAGCGCGGCTGAATTCAGTTGCTCCGCCACGCTTCGCGCGCCGCGCGACGCATGAAACGGTGCGGTGGGCAGCACTTGTCGGCGAACGCGACGGCGCGGCAGGGTCACTCACCCTCACCCCGGCCCTCTCCCGCACGCGGGAGAGGGAGCCGCGTGGCCGATGCGAACGTAGAGCAGGAAGCGGTCCTCTCCCGCGCGCGGGCGAGGGAGCCCATCTACTCTCCCCTCGGGGAGAGAGTTGGGGTGAGGGGGTCTTGCCGCACGGGCCGGTACCGAACGAACTGCTCGCCTGTGGTTTCACTTCGGTTTCCAGGCGCTCAGTCTTCCAGATACTCGGCCACGATGTCGACCGTGCCGTGGCGCCCGAGGTGGGTGTAGTTCTCGTCGAGCCAGCGGTCCGCGGCGGCGTGGCCGGCGCGATGCAGCGCGAGCAGGTGATGCCAGGCCGATGCGAGCGCGGCCGGCGAGTCCAGCGCATCGAGCCGCTCGCCGCCTTCGATGCGGTGCACGCGCAGCGCGCCCGCCTTGCGAAAGAGCGGCTCGTGGAAGTCGCGCCCGCCCACACCCTCGTCGCTCATCAGCTTGCGCAGGATGGCGAGCGAGCGCAGCTCCTTGACGAGGCTGCCGTTGAAGCTGATCTCGTTGATGCGCTCGACGATCGCCGCCGGGTTCTCGGGCAGCGCCTGGCGGCGGTCGGGATGCACCTGCACCAGCACGAGGTCGAGCGTCGGGCTCGCGGCGAGCAACGGCAGCAGCGAGGGGTTGCCCATGTAGCCGCCGTCCCAGTACGCCTCGCCGTCGATCACGACCGCCGGGAACAGCATCGGCAGGCACGCCGAGGCGAGCACCGCGTCGATGTCGATCTGCGCGTCGCGAAAGATGCGCAGCCGGCCACTGCGCACGTTGGTCGCGCCGACGAAGAGCTGCAGGTCGCTGCAGCGGCGCACCAGCTCGAAATCGACCGTGTCCTTCAGCACCGCGCGCAGCGGATTGCCGTCGGCGGCGGAGAACCACGCCCCCGCCATGTCCCACACCGCCTGCAGCGGCGCGGCGGCCGGCGCCATCAGCCCCGGCATGCCGCCGAGCCAATGCCGCGCCCAGTCCGCCAGATGAATGCTCTCGGCGACGCGCGACCAGAAGCGGCGCAGCGTCTCGCGTGCACCGCGCCTGCCGTCGGCCGTCCAGCCCGCGGCGAGGGCGACGGCGTTCATCGCACCGGCACTGCTGCCGCTGATCGCGCCGATGCGGATGCGCTCGTCTTCGAGCAGCCGGTCGAGCACGCCCCAGGTGAAGGCGCCGTGCGTGCCGCCGCCCTGCAGCGCGAGATCGATGCGGCGCGGCCTCATGCCGCGCGACGCGCCAGACGCCGAGTGCGCACGACCGTTCGATTGACCGGCACCATGCGGCAAGTGTATGCACCGCGGCCGCGCCCGCCTTCGCGCAGCCGGCACCGCGTGCGCCCGCAATTCCCCGCCCCGGCAGGAAATCGACGCCGCTCGCATACTTGCGGCACGCAGGCCGCGCGGCCTGCGCCGCCCGCCCCATCCCCCGATCCCGCAACATGTCATCGCTGCTGTCCCTCGTCATCGAGCACGGGCTCTGGCTCGTCTTCGCGGCGACGCTCGCGGCACGCGTCGGGCTGCCGGTGCCGGCGGCGCCGTTCCTCGTCGTTGCCGGCGCGCTCGCCGCGGGCGGGCAGCTTTCGTGGGTCGAGGTGCTGGCGGCGGCGATCGTCGGCAACATCATCGGCGACGGAATGTGGTTCTGGGCCGGGCGGCGCTGGGGCTACCGGGTGCTGACCTTGCTGTGCCGGATCTCGATCTCGCCCGACTCCTGCGTGCGCCAGAGCGAGGCGTTCATCGTGCGCTGGGGTGGGAGTTCACTGCTCGCCGCGAAGTTCGTTCCCGGCGTCTCGGTCGTCGCCCCGCCGATGGCGGGCGCGCTCGGCATGTCGATCGTCGCCTTCCTCGGCTTCGAGACGCTCGCCGCGGCGATCTGGGCCGGGCTGCTGATGGCCCTCGGCTGGGTGTTCGCGAGCCAGATCGAGCAGGTGCTCGACGTGCTCGAGACGCTCGGCGCCGCCGCCGTCGGCGTGCTCGTCGTCCTCGTCGCCGCCTATCTGGCGCTGCGCTGGTGGCGCCGGCGGCTGTTCCTGCGCGGGCTGGCGATGCCGCGCATCGATGTCGGCGAGCTCGCCAGTCTGATGAGCGCCGAGCCCAAGCCGATCGTCGTCGACGTGCGCTCCGACGCCGCGCGCGCGATCGACGCCCGGCGCATCCCGGGCGCGATCGGCGTCGAGCTGGGCGACATCGCGCGCCTCGCGCGCCAGTGGCCGCACGAGCGCGAACTGGTGCTGTATTGCAACTGCCCGAACGAGGCGACGGCGGCGAGCGCGGCGCGCATCCTCGCCGGCGCCGGCTTCAAGCGCGCGCGGCCGCTGGCGGGCGGGCTCGAGGCCTGGGTCGAATCGGGCCAGCGCGTCGAGCTTCACGTCGCGGGCGCCCGCCCCGGCGCGATCGCAGCCGCCCCCGGCGCCGCGCCATCGGCTTGAGGTCGCCCGCCCTGCCCGCGATGCGCGTCGCCCTCATCGTCTTCGACGGCTTCGACGAGATCGACGCCTTCGTCCCGCTCGGCCTGCTCTCGCGGCTGGCGCCGCTCGGCTGGCAGGTGCAGCTCGCGGGGCCCGTCGCGCGGGCGACGTCGATGAACGGCGTCAGCGTCGAGCTGCAGCAGCCGCTCGCCTACGCGAACCGCGCCGACGCGGTGCTGTTCGGCGCCAACCTCTACGCGCGCGCGATCGCCGAAGGCGTCGGCCAGCACGGCGCGCCGCTGGCCGCGCTCGAGCTCGACCCGCTGCGCCAGACGATCGGCGCGCAGGGCTCGGCCACGCTGCTGCTGGCGCGCCTCGGGCTGCTCGGCGACATGCCGGCGTGCACCGACGCCGCGACCAAGCCCTGGGTCGTCGAAGCCGGCGTGCGCGTGCTCGACGACGAACCCTTCCACGCCCGCGGCGCCCTTGCCACCGCCTGCGCCGGCATGACCGCCGCCGCCTGCCTCGCGGCCTGGGTCATGCTGCGCCACGCCGGGCCCGACGCCGCCGCCAGCGCGCTGCGCGAAGCGGCGCCGGCTGGAGAGGCCGGGGCCTGGGCACAGAGCGTGCTGGGCGTGGTGCGGCCGTTCATCGACCGACCCTGAGCTGCCGCACACACGCGCGCCGAGGCTCAGTGTCGCCCGGCCAGCCGATTCGCGATCCGCTCCAGTGCCAATGCCGGAGCAGGCAGATCCTGCTCGACGATCGACCAGACGATCGACGGATCCAGGCCCAGGTACCCGTGCACGATGACGTTGCGAAACCCGGCCAGTTCGCGCCAGGGGATGCGCGGCTCGCTGGCCTTGGCGTCGGCCGACAGGCGTTGGCTCGATTCGGTCAGCGTCTGCAGATTGCGCACGACGGCGTCCTGCACCAGACGCGACTTGTCGAACTGCTGTCTCTCGCCTCCGGTGTACTCGGCAATTCGTGCAATGCAGTCGCGCATGTGCGCGACGAGCGCAGCGTCTGCATCGCGATCGGGTGTCAAAGCACCACCGCGTCGGCCAGCACGCGAGCGCGAAGTGCCGGATGCAGGCTCGCCTCGGTCACGACGTCGACGCGGCGGCCGAGCAGGTCCTGCGCGTCGGCAAGCAAGCCGCCAAGCGCAAGCCCGCTGATACCCGGCGCCAGCGTGACAAGCAGATCGACATCGCTCGCATCGCCGGCGTCGCCGCGCGCCATCGAGCCGAAGACGCGCATCCGGGTGACGCCGCGGCGACGGCCGATCGCGAGCAGCTCCTCGCGGTGTGCTTCGATGAGAGGATGCATGGCGCTCAGTCTAGCCCTTGTGCGTCACCCTTTCACGGTCGATCCGACCCGACTGCCCCAACTTTCCGGCCACAACGGCGCTGGGATAATCGCTGCTTCGCTTCCCCTTGGCGGCGCCGGATCAGGCGCCGCGCTCCCATGTCCGACCTGAGTTCCGAGGTGCGCCGGCGGCGCACCTTCGCCATCATTTCGCACCCCGACGCCGGCAAGACGACGCTCACCGAGAAACTGCTGCTGTTCTCCGGCGCAATCCAGATCGCGGGGTCGGTCAAGGCGCGCAAGGCGACGCGGCATGCGACGTCGGACTGGATGGAGATCGAGAAGCAGCGCGGCATCTCGGTCGCATCCTCCGTGATGCAGATGGAGTACCGCGACTGCGTGATCAACCTGCTCGACACGCCCGGCCACCAGGATTTCAGCGAGGACACCTATCGCGTGCTGACCGCCGTCGACGCGGCGCTGATGGTGATCGATGCGGCGAACGGCGTCGAGCCGCAGACGCGCCGGCTGCTGCAGGTCTGCCGCGCGCGCAACACGCCGATCCTCACCTTCGTCAACAAGCTCGACCGCGAGGTGCAGGAGCCGCTCGCGCTGATGGACGAGATCGA
>JBDHSE010000220.1:0-4966 GCA_039807955.1 Ideonella sp.
GTCGTCTACCTCGCGCTCTACGCGGCACTGCTCGTCGCACCGAGCCTGCCGCGCCGCGCGATGCCGCAGCCCGCTTGATGCGCCGCGGCGGCCGCCAGCGCGGCGCGGCGCCGCATCCGGCCTGCACGATCGCCTCCACGTGCGCCGCATCCAGCGGGCGCGTGCCGAGCAGGTCCAGATAGCGCAGCAGGTTGGCCTCGATCGCGTCGCGCGGCGCGCTGCGGCGCTGCGGCGCGGGCCAGCGCGCGAGAAGCTCCGCCAGCATCGACTGCTCGACGTACTCGAGTTCGAGTTCGACGCCGAGGATGCGCTTGCGCAGTTCCTGCGCCGCCTGCGCGTCGGGCGGCGGATGGCGCTTCAGTGCGCGCCGCGCGGCGCGCACCGGCGCGATGACGGCGGTCTGCCAATCGCCGACGCGGGCCATCGCCTGGCGCAGCCTGCGGCGGTCGAGCGATCGGCCGTCGTGGCCGGCGAAGGCGCACAGCAGCACGAGGTTGACATCGGCGCCGCATTCGTCCTGCAGTGCGAGGCAGGCTTCCTGCACGCCGGGGGCGCGATAGACGCGCAGCGAGAAGCGCCAGAACGGATGCGGCTCGTGGTGCATGGTCGTCAGGTCTGCAGGATGTCGCGCCGCTCGCCTTCGAGCGCGACGCAGGTCAGCACGCCGCTTCGAAACGCGCCGGTGTCGATGCCGATGCGGTTGGCGCGCAGCACCGGCGTGTCGACGATGCAGTGGCCGTGGACGACGACGGCGCCGTGGTCCGCGGCCGAATCGAGGAACGGCTGGCGGATCCACATCAGGTCGTGCACGTCCTGGTTCGCGAGCGGCACGCCGGGGCGCACGCCGGCGTGGACGAACAGATAGTCGCCGCTGCGAAAGCTCGTTTGCGTCCTGCTCACGAAGGCCCGGTGCTCGGCCGGAATCGCGGCGACGAGTTGCTCACGCACGTCCGCCAGCGTTGCATCGTCGCGCCAGTCGCGCTCGCCGATGTCGATGCCGTAGTCGGCGAGCACGGCGAGGCCTCCCCAGTTGAACCAGCGCCGGCCGAAGTCGAGATCGCCGTCGAGATAGTGCAGCCAGTAGTCTTCATGGTTGCCGCGCAGCGTGATGCGGGTGAAGCCGGCCGGCGGCGGCGCGAGCATCATCTCGATCACGCGGCGCGAACTGATGCCGCGACTGACGTAGTCGCCGAGGGTGACGAGCAGTCGTGTGGCTGCGATCCGTCGGGCGGCGTCATCGACGATGCGCGCGGTGAGCGCCTCCAACAGGTCCCAACGGCCGTGGATATCGCCGACCGCGTAGATCACCGTGTCGGGCGGCGTGCGGGCAGGCGGCCGCGTCATTCGCCGCTGGCTTGCGAGCGCGCTTCCTTGTCGTCCTCGCGCCCGCTCCAGCGGCGAAAGAGCTTGTGCTCGATGCCGACCTGGTCGAGCGCCTTGCCGATGCTCTGGTGGACGAGGTCCATGATCGTCTTCGGCTGGTGATAGAACGCCGGCATCGGCGGCAGGATCACGGCGCCGCAGTCGGCGGCGCGACTCATCAATTCGAGGTGGCCCTTGTGCAGCGGCGTCTCGCGCACCATCAGCACGAGCTTGCGGCCTTCCTTCAACTGCACGTCGGCGGCGCGCACGACGAGGTTGTAGGTGAACGAGTTGGCGATCGCCGACAGCGTCTTGATCGTGCATGGCGCGACGATCATGCCGCGCGTCAGGAACGAGCCGCTGGCGACGGCGGCGCCGACGTCCTTGTTGCTGTAGACGACGGCGGCCAGCGACCGTACCTCCTCGAGCGAGGTCTGCGTTTCGATCGCGAAGTTCATGCCGGCCGCTTCGCTCAGGATCAGGTGCGCCGGCTGGCCCAGGTCTTTGAGGACGCGCAGCAACTCGACGCCGTAGATGACGCCCGTGGCGCCGGTGATTGCCACCACCAGGGGCAAGCTCATCAATCGGTTCTCCGTTTGCTGGATCTTGTCGTGCTTCAGGCTGCGAGCGCGACCGGTTTCGCTTCGATCTTCTCGAGGACCGGGAAACCCGCCGCTTCGTACGCGGCGACCAGTTCGGCCAGCCTGCCACCGTGGAAGCGAACGATAACCTGCTTTTCGGCCTGCACGTCGTCGGCCAGCGCGTCGTGGCGCACGTTGATCGGATACAGCGCCTGGAGCACCGCGCCGGCCGATTCGGCGATCGTCGCGATCCGCCCGAGCATGCCGGCGACCAGCCGCACCGGGCCGATCGTGATGCCGTTGCGATGCTCGCCGGCGCCGAGGAAGTTGGCCGCGATCTGGAAGATCTCGGTCGCCGAGATGACGCCGACGATCTCGCTGCCGTCGAGCACCGGGAACTGCGCGACGCCGTGCGCCTGGCCCTTGCGCAAACACTCCTCCATCGTGTCGGTCGCCTGCACGGTGTCGGGGTTGCGCACCATGATGTCGCGCACCTTGAGCCGGGTCGCGAAGAAGTTGAACTCGTCGGGGTCCTGCGTGTGCAGCACGAACTGGCCCATGCGCAGCAGGTTGGCGCGGGTGACGAGACCGCGCAGGCGGCCGTCGTCGTCGACGACCGGCAGCGCGTGCAGGTGGTTCTCGCTCATCAGCCGCTTGGCTTCGGAGACGAGCATCGTGCCCGGAATCAGCATCGGATGCGGCTGCATCCAGTTGCGAACGATCATGTCAGCTCCTTCCTCGCGGCGCGCGCATTCGAGCGTCGGGCCGCGACTTTCCAGCGCGCGTTCATGCCGCCTGGACGGCCGCGCCTTGCGACTGCTTCGTTAGTGCGAAAAGCCGCGCGAACTCGTCGACCGCGGCGCGCGCGAACTCCGGCGTGTACAGGTGCAGATCGACCTTCTTCACGCGCTGCGGTTCGTCGAGCTTCGCGATCAGGCGCTCGACGAACGCGGCGTCGGCCTGCGGGTCGTAGATTGGCCGGCCTTCGCGGTCGAGCGACGACCAGCCCTCGAGCGGCACGAGGAAGGTCCATTCGCCGCGCGCCGCGTTGAGCCGCTCGGCGATCACGTCGGCGGCGGCGCGCAGCTCGTCGGCCGTCGTGCGCACCTGCACGCGCAGCTTGTCCTGCACGTACTGGACGCGGTCCTTGGTCTTCTCGAGCATGTCGGCGCGCCCGCCGTAGGACAGGATGTCGAGGCCGCACGGCGCGAGCACCTGCGGGATGCCGGCAGCGGCCGCGGCCTTCAAGCGGTCGGGGCCGGGGTCGCGGTTGCCCTTGAAGAGGTGCTCCATCACGCCGCCGATGCAGATGTCGAGCACGCCGGCGAAGGCGCCGTCGGCGATCATCTCCTCCATCGCGCGGTCGCCCTTGCCCTGCGCGTGGCAGACGATCGGCGTGAAGCCGGCGTCTTCGAGCATGCCGATCGCAGTCTGCACCGCCATCTCGCCGAAGCCGAACGACGAGATCGCGACGCAGGGCTTTTCGCCGAGGCCGAAATCCTGGCCGAGCGTCATCTCGACCATGCCGCAGATCGCGCCGACGGCGTTCGTGATCTGCGCCTTCAGCAGCGGGTTCATCTTGACGATGTCGAGCACCGTGTGGTGCATCGTCAGGTCGCGCGTGCCGACGTACTGGTCGATGTACGCCGAATGGGCCGCCATCGGCGACGCCATCAGCTTCGGAAAGCCGAACGGCAGCTGCTTCATGACCGAGGTCGCGACCAGCGTCGCCGTGCCGCCGCCGATGCCGATCGCACCGTGCACGCGGCCGGCGGCCATCAAGTCGGCGAGGATCGCCGACGCGCCCTTGATCTGGTTGTTGGTCGCGGTGTCGCGGTCGCTGCGGTACTTCTCGCGCACGACCTCGATCGCGAGACCGCCGCGCGCGGCAACCTGCTCGGTCGTGATGTCGCCGGGAAACGGCGGCGGCTCCTCCATGCTGAAGTCGAGGAAGATGGCCTCGTGGCCGCGCCGCTGGATCAACTCCTTGACGAAGACGATGTCCTCGCCGCGGGTGTCGAGGTTGCAGATGATGACGATGCCCTTCTGGCTCATGGTGTCTCGCATTGCATGACTGTTCCGGCCCGGCGCCCGCGCGCGCGCCGGGCCGGTCAGGGCGCGGCAGTCGCCGGCCGCGCCGTGAGGCTTCACGAAGCCCGGGCTTACATCTCGTGCGTCTTGGACTTCTTGGCCGGCGCCTCGGGCCGGGTCAGCCGGTTGATCATCTCGGCGACCGGGCTCGAGCCGGCGAAGCCGTACTCGTTCCAGCGGCTCGAGACCTTCTGCAGCATCGCGCGATCCATGAAGATCTCGTTGGGCTTGTTCTTCCACTCGTACGGCGTGCAGGCGTCGAGGATGATGCGGCTCGTGATGTCGCGCGCCTCGATCGGCAGGCCGGGGTCGAGCGGCGTCGAGCGGCCGCGGTCGATGATCTGCGCCGAGCGCTTCGGGTCGAACCGTGTCGCCAGCGCCCACCACACGCGGTCCATGTCGTCGGCCTCGATGTCGTGGTCGACGACGATCACGCCCTTCAGGCCGTAGTGGCCGGTCGTGCTCGCGATGACGGCGTTGCCGACGTGGTTCGAGTGGCCCGGATACATCTGCTTGACCGAGACGATCGCCCAGAAGCGGCCGGTCGCCGCCGCCGGCAGGTACACGCTCTGGATGCCCGGCACCTTCATCGTCTCGAGGTCGTACCACATCGCGCCGGTGCGGTTGAGCGACTGGATCATGTGGATGTCGTTGATCGGCTTGCCGACCGTCGTGCTCCAGAACACCGGCTTGTTGCGGTGCAGGATGCGCTTGACGCGCAGCACCGGCTTCGGATAGTCCTTGCCCTTGTTGCCCGAGTAGTAGCCGGTGTACTCGCCGAACGGGCCTTCGTCCATCAACTCGTTGGGGTCGATGTAGCCCTCGGCGATGATCTCGGCGTTGGCCGGCAGCGTGAGGCCGGTGAGGTCGGACTTGAAGACCGGCACCGGACGGCCGCGCAGCGCGCCGGCGATCTCGTACTCGTCGGTCTG
>JBDHSE010000006.1:0-28687 GCA_039807955.1 Ideonella sp.
TCGGTGTCGTAGGCGAGGACCCAGAACGCGTTGCCGAGCAGCAGCCACCAGGCGAGCGCCGGCAGCGCCGCATCGGCGGCCGCAATGTTCCAGCCGCCGCTGCCGGTCGCGGCAAACGCCATCGGGATGCCGAAGCTGAACGCGATGCCGAGCACTGCCTGCGGCATCGAGAACACGCGCTTGCTGTACGGATAGACGAGTGTCACCGCGAGCGCGACGAACGACCACGAAACGGCAGCGAGGTTCGTCGTCAGCACGAGCGCGAATGCGATGAGCGCGAGCACGGCGCCGACGGCAAGCGCCTCGCTCGGGCTGACCCTGCCGCTCGTCACCGGGCGCCGCGCGGTGCGCTTGACGTGGCGGTCGAACTCGCGGTCGGCGACGTCGTTGACGCAGCAGCCGGCGCTGCGCATCAGGATCGTGCCGAGCGTGAAGACCGCGACCAGATGCCAGCCCGGGAAGCCGCCGGCCGCGATCCACAGTGCCGACAGCGTCGGCCACAGCAGCAGCAGCCAGCCGGCCGGGCGGTCCCAGCGGATCAGGTCCAGCCACAGGGCGATGCGTTCGCGCATGGGATGGCATTGTCGCCGTCGGACGCAGGGTCGCGCGCTTCTCGCTAGAGTCTTCGGCGGGCTGGCGGCGCCCGGACTGTCAATCGAGGGGATCACCCCCATGTAGCAGGGATCGCGCAACCGAAACCGGAGCTTCGACCATGAACGACACCCTCACTCCCACTCGCACCACCGAGACCGTGACGCAGCCGCGCCGCGTCGAACGCATCGTCGCCGGCATGCCGACGAGCGACGGCGCCGGCGTCAAGCTCACCCGCGTCCTGACGCAGCCGCTGCAGCGCCGGCTCGACCCCTTCCTGCTGCTCGACGCCTTCGGCAGCGACTCGCCCGAAGACTACATCGCAGGCTTCCCCGATCATCCGCACCGCGGCTTCGAGACCGTGACGTACATGATCGCCGGGCGCATGCGCCACCGCGACAGCGCCGGCCACGAGGGCCTGCTCTCGAACGGCGGCGTGCAGTGGATGACTGCCGGCCGCGGCGTGATCCACAGCGAATTGCCCGAGCAGGAAGAGGGCCGGATGGAAGGCTTCCAGCTCTGGCTCAATCTGCCGGCGAAGGACAAGATGCGCGCGCCGTGGTACCGCGACATCCAGAGCGACACGATTCCCGAGATCGCGGTCGATGGTGTGTCGGCACGCCTGATCGCCGGCCGCTCGCACGGCGTCGACGGCGCAATGCCACCGGGCGAGCGCGCAGCGACCGAACCGCTGTATCTCGACCTGCATTTCGAGCCCGGCGCGAGCTTCGCGCAGACGCTGCCGGCCGGCCACAACGCCTTCGTCTACGTCTACCGCGGGATGCTTGCGATCGGCGAGACCGAGGTGCAAAGCCAACGCATGGCGATCCTCGCCAACGCTTCCGACAGCGACGGCGTCGTGCTGCGCGCGGCGGGCACGGAGCCGGCGCGCGCGCTGCTGATCGCCGGCCGGCCGCTAGCCGAGCCGATCGCGCAGTACGGCCCGTTCGTGATGAACAGCCAGGCCGAGATCCACCAGGCGATGCAGGACTACAGCGAGGGCCGGCTCGGTACCTGACACGGCTTCGCGTTCGAGGCCTCGGAAAGGAGTGCCTGTGTGCTGCCGGCGCAATGCGGCCGCGCACGACGCCGTGGTTCGCACGCGGACGGCAGCGGGCTCGCCGACTCCGTTTCGCTTGAATTCACTGCGTCGTCCACGCCGCCGCCGCCCAGGTCGGTGGCGTGTGAACGCTGCACCCGCGCAAGCCGGGTGTATTCGGGCTCGGTGCACGCAGCGACGGTGCTCGCAAAGCCGGCCCGCTGCGCGTCGGCAGTCAGCGATGGATTCTTGTACGTTCGATCGCACACTCGCGTGAAACCCGATCCCGGCCGCCCGGCCCGCGCACGCCCATCCCGTAGCATTCGGGCTTTCCTCGACCAGCGGGCACGACGATGGGCGCCAACATACTGCAGCAACTCCCGGCCGGCGAGCGCGTCGGCATCGCGTTCTCCGGCGGGCTCGACACCAGCGCCGCGGTGCACTGGATGCGCGCCAACGGCGCGATCCCGTGCGCCTACACCGCCCACCTCGGCCAGCCCGACGAGAGCGACTACGACGAGATCCCGCGCAAGGCCAGGCTCTACGGCGCCGAGATCGCGCGCCTCGTCGATTGCCGCGCGCAACTCGTCGCCGAAGGCATCGCGGCGATCCAGTGCGGCGCCTTCCACATCATGTCGGCCGGCACGACCTACTTCAACACGACGCCGCTCGGCCGCGCGGTGACGGGCACGTCGCTCGTCGTCGCGATGAAGGAGGACGGCGTCAACATCTGGGGCGACGGCAGCACCTACAAGGGTAACGACATCGAGCGCTTCTACCGCTACGGGCTGCTCGCCAACCCGCAGCTTCGCATCTACAAGCCCTGGCTCGACCAGCGTTTCATCGACGAACTCGGCGGCCGCAAGGAGATGAGCGAATACCTCGTCGCCCACGGCTTCGACTACAAGATGAGCGTCGAGAAGGCGTACTCGACCGACTCCAACATCCTCGGCGCCACGCACGAGGCGAAGGACCTCGAGTTCCTCGACAAGGGCATCACGATCGTGCAGCCGATCATGGGCGTCGCGTTCTGGCGCGACGACGTGACGGTGAAACCCGAAGTCGTCAGCATCAGGTTCGAGGACGGCCAGCCGGTGGCGCTCAACGGCCGCACGTTCGCGAGCGCGCTCGATCTCTTCATGGAAGCCAACGCGATCGGCGGCCGCCACGGCCTCGGGATGTGCGACCAGATCGAGAACCGCATCATCGAAGCCAAGAGCCGCGGCATCTATGAGGCGCCCGGCATGGCGCTGCTGCACATCGCCTACGAGCGGCTCGTCACCGGCATCCACAACGAGGACACGATCGAGCAGTACCGTGCGAACGGCCGCCGCCTCGGGCGGCTGCTCTACCAGGGCCGCTGGTTCGACCCGCAAAGCCTGATGCTGCGCGAGACGGCGCAGCGCTGGGTCGCGCGCGCGGTGACCGGCGAGGTGACGCTCGAACTGCGGCGCGGCAACGACTATTCGCTGCTCGACACGACGAGCCCGAACCTGACCTACCACCCCGAGCGGCTGACGATGGAAAAGGGCGAAGGCATGTTCACCCCCGCCGATCGCATCGGGCAACTCACGATGCGCAACATGGACATCGCCGACACGCGCGAGAAACTCGGCATCTACACCAACGTCGGCCTGCTCGGCGCGGGTTCGGACGGCGGCGTGCCGCTGCTGTCGAATCCGGGCACTGCTTCACCCGACGCGAGCTGACGGCGCCGACACCCGTATTCGCAGGGTGGGCTACCCCTGATGTGCCAGGGGCCGGAAGTTCGCATGTTGCGCCTTGCGGACCCACCTCAGAAATGAAGACTCTTCGACCATGAAAAGCCGATCAGCGGTCATACGTCTGATCCGACGGCCCTTCGACGCGCCGCGTCCGTACACTGCGGGTCATGGTCCACGCAACCATCAGCCGGTTTCGCCAACTGATTCGGTCGCTGAACTACGTCGTTTCAACCCATGCTGCCGAAGAGCTTGAAGATGACAACCTCTCAATCCTCGACCTCGAGAACATCGTCCTCACGGGCCAAATCACTCAGCGTCAGCGCGACCTCCGGACCTGCGAAGTCAAGTGCGTCGTCGCGGGCGTCACGCTCGACGGCTCAGGCGCAGAGGTCGTCGTCAAAGTCGGCTTTGGCGGCAAGCTCGTCGTCATCACAGCCTACCTCTGCTGAACGGCTTTGCGCGCACTGCGGCGGCGGCGCACCGCAGCTCAAGTACGTCACGCGCAGCTTCGGCAAGGGCGCGGCGCTCCTGGTCATCGAGGGCATTCCCATGTGGTCTTGCTCGCGCTGCGGCGAGTCTTACTTTACGGCGCAGACCATGCACGAGATCGAACGCATCAAAGCGCTGCGCAAGTCGGTCGCGGTCAATCGCTCGGTGCCGGTCGCTGCATTCGAGGCCGCAGACGCATAGCCTCGCGTTCGAGCTGACCCTTTCCAGCAGGCTTCGCTCGCCTATCCTGGCCGCGTACCCTCGAGCCGATCCTCAGATACAGCGCCCTCCATCCACCTCCATCGCGACGCCGGTGATCATGCTCGCCTCGTCCGAGCATAGGAAGCACGCCGCGTTGCCCAGATCCTCGGGCGTCGAGAAGCGCCCGATCGGGATCGTCGACAGGAACTTCGCGCGCATCTCGGGCGTGTCCTCGCCCATGAAGGTCGCGAGCATCGGCGTCTCGCCGGCAACCGGGTTCAGCGCGACGACGCGGATGCGAAACGGTGCGAGTTCGACCGCCATCGCCCGCGTCGCGGTGATGACGAAGCCCTTGCTCGCGTTGTACCAGCACAGGCGTGGGCGCGGGCTGACGCCGGCGGTCGACGCCATGTTGAGGATGACGCCGGACTTCTGTGCCTTGAAGCGCGGCACGACCTCGCGCGCGGCGAGGTAGATCGCCTTCATGTTGACGGCGACGATGCGGTCGAAGTCCTCCTCGGCCAGCGTCTCGAGCGGCTGCGGCAGGTGGCCGACGCCGGCGTTGTTGACGAGGATGTCGAGCCCGCCGTAGTGCTGCTGCGCGGCGTCGACCATCGCGCGGACGTCGGCCGCGTTCGAGACGTCGACCGCGATGCTGCGCACATGCGCGCCGAGCGCGGCCGCGGCGCGCGCGCCGGCCTCGGCGTCGCGGTCGGCGATCAGCACCTGCGCGCCCTCGGTGACGAACTTGCGCGCGATGCCCTCGCCGAACCCCGATCCGCCGCCGGTGACGATCGCGACCTTGTCACGCAGTCTCATCTCGCTCTCCTTGTCCGGCATGCGCTGCCGGCTTCAGCCGTGGTGGATCGCAACCGTCTTCAGCGTCGAGAAGCCGTACAGCGCCTCGAAGCCCTTCTCGCGGCCGTGGCCCGAGTGCTTGACGCCGCCGAACGGCAGCTCGACGCCGCCGCCGGCGCCGTAGTTGTTGATGAAGACCTGGCCGCACTTCAGCGCGCGCGCCATCCGCATCTGGCGCGCGCCGTCGCGCGTCCAGACGCCGGCGACGAGGCCGAACGGCGTGCCGTTGGCGATGCGGATCGCCTCGGTCTCGCCGTCGAATGCGATCAATGCCTGCACCGGGCCGAAGATCTCCTGCTGCGCGACGGCGTGCGAATCGGCAACGTCGGCCAGCAACGTCGGGCGCACGTAGTGGCCGCCGGCCGGCGCGTCGGCCGCGAGCGCGGCCTGCGCCGCGACGGCCAGGCCGCTGTCGCGCGCGAGCGCGAGGTAGTGCTCGATCACGTCGCGCTGGCGGCGCGAGATGACGGGGCCGACGTCCAGATCGGCGAGCGCCGGGCCGACGCGAAGCTGCCGGTAGCGCTCGGCCATGCGCTCGCGCACCTCGGCGTGAATGCTGCGTTCGACGAGGATGCGCGACGCCGCCGAGCACGTCTGCCCGGCGTTCTGGATGCCGGCGTTGACGAGGAAGGGCAGCGCGGCGTCGAGGTCGGCGTCGGTGAACACGATCTGCGGCGACTTGCCGCCGAGCTCGAGCGTGACCGGCACCGCGTTCTTCGCCGCCGCCGCCTGCACCAGCGCGCCGGTCGCGACCGACCCGGTGAACGACAGGTGGTTCACGCCCGGATGCGCCGACAGCGCCGCGCCTGCTTCCTCGCCAAGCCCGGTGACGACGTTCAATGCGCCGTCCGGCAGCCCGGCCTGCTGCGCGATGCGCGCGAACGCGAGCACCGTCAGGCACGCCTCTTCGGCGGGTTTGAGCACGCAGGCGTTGCCCATCGCGAGCGCCGCACCGACGCTGCGGCCGACGATCTGCATCGGATAGTTCCACGGCACGATGTGGCCCGTCACGCCGTGCGGCTCGCGCAGCGTCAGCACCGTGTAGCCGGCAAGATACGGCAGCGTCGCGCCGTGGATCTTGTCGCAGGCGCCGGCATAGAACTCGAGGTAGCGTGCGAGCGCGAGGGCGTCGGCACGGCCCTGCTTCAAGGGCTTGCCGACGTCGAGCGCCTCGAGCCGCGCGAGTTCGTCGGCCAGCGCGGCGACCGCCAGGCCGATGCGCGCGACCACGCGGCCGCGCTCGGCGGCGGCGAGCCGCCCCCACTCGCCATCGTCGAGCGCGGCACGCGCCGCCGCGACGGCAGCGTCCACGTCTTCGGCGCCGCCGCGCGCGATCGGCGCCAGCGGGCTGGCGTCGGACGGGTTCTCGAGGATCAGCGTCGCGCCGCCCGCGGCGCCGCGCCACGCGCCGCCGATCAGCAGTTGCGCGCTGTCGAAGGGGATGTCGTTCGAACTCATGATGCGTGCCGGCCCGCAATGGATGTGCAGCGAGCATAGCGCCGCGCCTCGCGCCTGCGCGCCGGGCCGGCGAATGACAATTGCGCCGTGTTGTCCGCCCTTGCCGCGACGAGCTACTACGAGGCGACGGTCGATCGCGGCCCGCCGCGCCCGCCGCTGGCCGGCACGCACGACGCCGAGGTCTGCATCGTCGGCGCCGGATTCGCCGGGCTCGCGACGGCGCTCGGCCTCGTCGAGCGCGGCGTGCAGGGCGTCGCCCTGCTCGAAGCCGGGCGCATCGCCTGCGGCGCTTCGGGGCGCAACGGCGGCTTCGTCTTCGCCGGCTACAGCCTTGGCGCCTCCGACCTCGTCGCGCAGCTCGGCGTGGAGCAGGCCCGCGCCTGCTATCGGCTGACGCAGGCGGCGCTCGATCTGATCCGCCGCCGCATCGCGGCGCATGCGATCGACTGCGAGCTGGTCGAAGGCGGCGCGCTGCTCGCGAACTGGTTCGACGACGACACGATCCTCGACCGCGAACAGGCCTTGCTGCGCGAGCACTTCGGCGTCGAGTGGCGCCGCATGAAGCGCGACGAACTCGCGCGTCACGTCGTGACACAGCGCTACAGCGGCGCCCTGTTCGAGCCCGATGCATTCCACTTTCATCCGTTGAACTACGCACTCGGTGTCGCGCGCGCGGCGCAGGCGGGTGGCGTGATGCTGCACGAACAGAGCCCGGTGCGCGCCGTCGAGCGGATCGCCGACGGCCGCTTTCGCGTCGCGACCGACGGCGGGGCGATTCGCGCGCGCCACGTCGTGATCGCCGGCGGCGGCACGCTGCGCGGCGTGCTGCCGGCGATCGAACGCGCGATGCTGCCGATCGCGACTTACGTGATGGCGACCGAGCCGCTCGGCGCGCGCCTCGAAGCGCTGATCCCGAGCCGCGCCGCGATCTACGACACCCGCTTCGCGTTCGACTACTACCGGCGCTTGAACGACACCCGGCTGCTGTGGGGCGGGCGCATCTCGGTGCGCGACCGCCGCGCGGACGACGTCGCGCGCCTGCTGCGGCGCGACCTGCTGCGCGTCTTCCCGAGCCTCGCCGGCGCGCGCATCGACTACGCCTGGAGCGGATGGATGAGCTACGCGCGCCACAAGATGCCGCAGATCGGCCGCCTCGACGCCGGCCAGTTGGCGGGCGTCTGGCATGCATCGAGCTTCGGCGGCCACGGCGTCGCGCCGACGACCGCCGCCGGCGAGCTGCTCGCCGATGCGATCAGCGGCCGCGCCGCGCTGCCCGCGGCGTTCGAGCGCTTCGGCCTCGCGCGGACCTGGCGCCCACTCGGGCTCGCCGCGGCGCAGGCGGCGTATGCGTGGGCGCAGGCGGGTGATGCCTGGCGCGCCCGCCGCCGGCGCTGAAGGCCCACCGCGCCGGGTTATCGTCGCGCCTCATGCAAACCGTGGCGACCCCGCCTCGCGGCCTGCGGCGATGAGCATCTTCCTGCTCAAGCGCCTGGCGACGCTCGTCGCGACGCTCGTCGCGGCGTCGATCGTCGTCTTCCTCGTCCTCGAGATCCTGCCCGGCGACGCGGCGCAGATGATGATGGGGCCCGACGCGTCGCCCGAGGCGGTGCAGGCGCTGAGCCAGAAGCTCGGGCTCGACCGGCCGCCGCTCGAACGCTACGCCGCCTGGGTCGGCGGCATGCTGCGCGGCGACCTCGGCCTGAGCTACGCCTACAGCACGCCGGTCTCGGAGCTGATCGGCGAGCGCCTCGCCGTCACCGTGCCGCTCGCGGTGGTGGCGATGCTGCTGACCACAGTGCTTGCGATCACGGCCGGCGTCTACGCGGCAGCGCGCCACAACAAGCTCGGCGACGTAGGTCTCATGGGCCTGTCGCAGCTCGGCATCGCGGTGCCGAACTTCTGGTTCGCGATCCTCTTGATCCTGCTCTTCTCGGTCCACCTGCGCTGGTTCTCGGCGGGCGGCTTTCCGGGCTGGGAGGAAGGCCTGTGGCCGGCGTTCAAGTCGCTCTTGCTGCCGGCGGTGTCGCTCGCCGTCGTGCAGGCGGCGATCCTGTCGCGCATCACGCGCTCGGCGGTGCTGGAAGTCCTGCGCGAGGATTTCGTCCGCACCGCGCGCGCCAAGGGCCTGTCGCGGCGCGCCGCGCTGTGGCGCCACGTGCTGCGCAACGCGATGATCCCGGTGCTGACGATCATGGGCCTGCAGTTCGCCGAGCTGCTTGCCGGGACGATCGTCGTCGAGAACGTGTTCTACCTGCCGGGGCTCGGGCGGCTGATCTTTCAGTCGATCTCGAACCGCGACCTGATCGTCGTTCGCAACTGCGTGATGCTGCTCGCGGCGATGGTCGTCTTCGTCAATTTCGCGGTCGATGTGCTGTACGCCGCGATCGACCCGCGCATCAAGGCGGCGGACATATGAAGCCCCCAAGCTCACTGCGTTCGCGTCCCCCCGAGGGGGAGCGCAGCGCCCTTCGGGCGGCCGGGCGGGCGCTGCGGTGAGCGCCGTGCTCGCCGCATCGCGCGCCGCCGACTTCTGGCGCCGCGCGCTCGCGCATCGCAGCTTCGCGATCGGCGGCGTGCTGACGCTGCTCTTGGCCGGCGCGGCCCTGCTGTCGCTCGTCTGGACGCCGTGGTCGCCGTACGAGATCGACCTCTCGATGAAGCTGAAGCCGCCGTCGGCCGCGCACTGGCTCGGCACCGACACGCTCGGCCGCGACGTTGCGTCGCTGCTGCTCGTCGGCGCGCGCAACTCGATCACGGTCGGCGTCATCGCGGTCGGCATCGGCCTCGTCGTCGGCACCGCGCTCGGCCTGCTCGCGTCGGCGCGCCGCGGCTGGGTCGAGGAAGCCATCATGCGCGTGTCGGACTTCGGCTTCGCGTTCCCCGCGATCCTGTCGGCGATCATGATGACGGCCGTCTTCGGTCCCGGCATCGTCAACTCGATCATTGCGATCGGCATCTACAACATCCCGACCTTCGCCCGCATCACGCGCGCGTCGGCCAACGTCGTCTGGGCGAGCGAGTACGTGCTCGCCGCGCGCGCCGCCGGCAAGGGCCGCTTTCGCATCACGATCGAGCACGTGCTGCCCAACATCGCGTCGGTGCTGATCGTGCAGGGAACGATCCGCTTCGCGATCGCGATCCTCGCCGAGGCTGCCCTGTCCTACCTCGGCCTCGGCACCCAGCCGCCGCAGCCGTCGTGGGGCCGCATGCTCTCCGAGGCGCAGACGCTGCTCTTTCAGGCGCCGCGGCTGGCGGTGTTCCCCGGTGTCGCGATCGTGCTCGCCGTGCTCGGGTTGAACCTGCTCGGCGACGGCCTGCGTGACCTGTTCGACCCGCGGCTCGCGCGGCAGCGCTGATCCACGCACTCACTCAAAGCGCATGTGCGCAACGCGCCGTGGTCGGCTGCAATGAACAGTCCGGCCTTGCGATGACGACTCCCCCTAGTTCTTTGGATGGCATTTCAGGTGCAGAAGCGTAGAAGCATCATCGCGAACTCCAAGGAGAGATGGCGTGTTTGCATCTTCGGTCTGGGCCTCTCCTCAGCGCTGGAGTAAAGCAGCGCCGGCAACTGGCATCGCACTCATGCTGTTGCTGAGCGGCTGCGCGGCGACGATGTCACCGCAGATCTACTCGCCCAGGCTGCAAGACAGCAAGGACGCCAAATCCGATCCCTGGGCGCGCGAACTACCCCTGGTCGTTGCCGAAGTGGAGCAGTTGCAGACGCGATACATCACAGCCGTTCGCGAACTGTCGCAAGTGCAGCCGGCGGTCACTCTTTCGCTGATCGGCTTGTCGGCATTCTCGCTCCTCAAAGGAATCATTTCACCCAGCACAGACGCAATCGCGACCGCCGCCGTGCTGGGTTCGGCCGCCTATGTCTACGGCAGCACGGTCATCTCGAAACCGCGCCAACTGGTCTACTTGGCCGGCGTCGAGGCGCTGAGCTGTGCAGTTGCGGCGGTGGAGCCTTACAACAAAGGAGCCGATTGGCTGGGTGACCAGAGATCCCCGGCGGCAGAGTCCTTCCGCGGGCGCATTGCAACTGCTGCATCGAGCCTCGACGACCTGCGGCGCCAGGCTGCCCTGGCGCAGGTTCTGAACGTGACGGAGACGATCCCCGCCAAGCCTGCGGCTGTGCTGCCGAACTGCGCGCCCAAGGATCGGCCGTCGTGCGACATCTCCTCCAGTGCGACGGCAGAGGAACGGCGACGCTTCGAGGCGTCGTGCAAGCCGGCCCAGGCGGCCTTCGACCGTCGCTGCCAACCGCGCCAGATGAACCAGACAACCAAAGTCGCCCCCGACCCAATGGTTGACGCGCTGCTGAAGCAGGCCGCTGATGAACAGGCCCGGCTACAACGGGTGCTGATGGCGGCACAACGCACAGCAACCGCGATCGAGCAGGCAGGTCCGATGCTCTGGGAGCGGGCGGTGCAGATCCAGGTCAAGGTCGGCACCGAGGTGCTCAAGACCGAACCCGACCTTTCGTCCGTGCTCGCTGCTGTTCGAGGCATGGGCGGCGCAGCCGATCTGATATCTGGCACTGACTTGTTCAAACCCTCGACCCCGACCGGACCTGCCGCGTCGCAGGGTGGCGAGGGCAGCGCTATATCGACTCGGCAGTTGTCAACCGCCGATCGAGCGCAACTGGATGAGCTACGGGCGGCGATCGCGCAGGCGGCGCAGGCGCGCGTGGCGCTCGCACTGATGGTGGCCGGCGTCGAGGGTCGGGTCGCTGCGACTCGCAAGAGCCTCGCGCTTTGTGAAGTCAAGGTGCCCGGGGTTACGCTGGCGGTGCTGCCCGATGACGAAGAAGTGCGGATTGTCAGCGGCGGCAGCGCGACGTTCTACGTCTCTGGCGGCAGTGGCACCCCACAGGGTGTGGCCGTTGCCATCTCGGGTTCCGTGGGCGAACTCAAGCGCGAGCTCGATCCGAGCGGGCGGCTTCGTTTTACCTATACCGCACCGGGCAGCGCAGTCGTCGACGACATGGCGCGCATCCAGTTCACTGACGGCAGCGGTCAGGCAAGGCACGACGTGCGAGTGGTCGTCGTCGCAGGTGAGTCCCGCAAGGTCACCCCATTGACCGACATGACTGCCGACGACCTGGCGAAGTTCGGCTTGCCTCCGACCGCGACGAAAGAACAGAAGCGCGAGGCAATCGAGCGGTGTCAGAAGAAGCTAGCGTTGCCTGTCTCGGGTGACTTCGATGCCCGGACGCAGAAGGAAGCGCAGCAGGGCAATTGCAAGCCCGGCTAGGCAGCGATGAGCCTCGCGCCCGCCGTCGCCTCTGCCGCCGCGCACGTCGCGGCTCTCGGTCGCATGTTGGGCGCGCTGCTGCTTTGTCGCGACCCGCTGCTGGCGTCGCGGACGGGACTTTCGAGCGATGCCCTGACCGCGTTGCGGTGGGTGCAGCGACCGCTGTGCCCGGGACGAGACGGATCGGCAGCGATACTCGCGTTCGACGACGACTGCCGCGGAGCTCTGCTGCCACGCGTGCTTTGCTCGCCACTCGACGGCACAACTCTGCTGCCGGTGCGCTCGGTTCGCGGCAGTGCCTGCGGGCAGGCGCAGGGCTGGATGCGTGCAGACAACGACAGCCACCCCTGCCTGACCGGCACTCTTGGCGCGTTGCTGCGCGACCCACGTCGCCCTTCACGACTGCTCGCGTTGACCGCGGGGCACGTGCTGGCCGCAACGCAGGACGTGCTGCGCGGCGATACGGTGAGCTTTCATGAGGAAGAGGGCGGGACTCCCCGCTTCTCCGGTCGATTATTCGATTGGCAGCCCAACTTCTCTCGCCTTCCCGATCAGCGCACCATCGACGCGGCGCTCGTCGAGGCCGAGGCGGAAGCCGTCGAGCCTTACGCCGCGATGCAGGGTGAGTGGCCGGTGGGAACCGCAGCGCCGTTTGCCGACGACCGCTATCGCCTGCGCACCCGTGGTACCGACGTCGAAGGTGGCGACCCGATGCTCATCTCGACGGAAATGCGTGCGCGTGGCGACGACGCCTTGCGCTATACGCTTCTCGATGCGCTATGTTGGTCGGCGCGCTCCGATCCTGTCGGAGGCGACAGCGGTGCGCCGATCTGGAATAGCGATGACGAGTTGATCGGTATCCATGCCGGCCTCGCGCCCGAAGGCAGCGCGCGCAATGCGGTCGCGGTACCGATCGGCGCGATCCTCGCGTGGGCGGAGGCCGATGTCGTGCGCCGCGGGGAACGACTGTTGCGCGTGCAGGCCCCCCGACCCGGCGGTGTGCTGCCGTTGTCCTTTGTCGCCGACGCCGGTAGCGGCGCCGAGACGCTGGCGCGCACGATGTGGGGCGAAGCGCGCGGCGAACCCGACGCCGAGTTGGCAATGGCTGCGGTGGCGCATGTCGTGCTGAATCGGGTTGCGCGCCAGACCTACTGGGGCCGTAGCGTCGAGACGGTCTGCCGCAAGCCGTTCCAGTTCAGTTGCTGGAACGTGAACGACCCGAACCTTGCGCGGCTGGTCGCCGTCGGCCCCGACGACGCACGCTACGCGCTTGCCTGCCGGCTCGCAGCAGGCCTGCTCGCGCAGGAGAAGGAGGATCCCAGGAAGCGAGCCGCCGACGATCCGACCAAGGGCGCAACACACTACCACACGCGGCGCCTCATGCCGCCGCCACGCTGGGCGCGCGGCCACGAGCCCTGCGAGCGGATCGGCAGTCACCTCTTCTACCGCGGCGTCGCATGAAGGAGGGGGCACGATGGACACGCGGATGATCGAGGTCGCCATCGGGTTGGCGCTGGTGTTCGCACTGGTCAGCCTGCTCGTCACCGCGCTGCAGGAGTTCGTGGCGTCGGCCTCCTCCCAACGTGGTCGCAACCTGCACAAGGCGATCGTTTCCTTCGTCGGCGACGACGAGAGGTTCGCGAGCGATCTGCTTCGACAGCCCCTGATCGTTTCGCTCGCCGTCGGCGACCGCGATGCGCGTCGGCTGCCTTCGTACATGTCGTCCGACATCATCGTCACGTCGCTCATCTCGCAGTTGACAACCGGAGGCGTGCGGCCGGCGAGTCCGGGCGAGTGGATCGCGGGGGTCAGGTCAGCCAGCGCAGCCGGCTCCAGTTCGGAAGGCAAGCCCAAGCCCGAGTTCGTCAGCTCGCTTGCGAGCCTGGCACAAGGCGTCGAGAACGACTGGGCTGCTTACGAGGCGCGACTCGCAGCCTGGTACGACGCCGTCGGCGAACGCTCGATAGGCTGGTACAAGCGGCAGACTCAGTGGTGGTTGTTCGGTTACGGGCTCGCAGTAGCCGCAGCGGCGAACATCAATCCGATCGTCATTGCTTCCAGCCTGTGGAACGACGAGCCGCTTCGCAAGGCCGTCGTCGCCGCCGCAGAGGACGCGAGCGCCACCTACGCGCAAGCGCGTGCTGGTGCAAGCGCGGGGTCCTCGGTTGCAGCGGCGTTGCCGGCAAGTGGGTCCGCTTCCGCGCCACCTGTGCCGGCGCTATTGACTTCGGCGGCGCCGCGGCGGGTCGCTCAGGCCGATGCGGTCGAGACGTACTTGGCGCAACTGAAGGTCTCGCTCTGGGCGCTGCTCGAGCGCGGCGGCCCGACGAGCGAATCGCAGAACCTGCAACGCGCGCTCAACGATGCGATCGACTTGCGCAGCCTGCTTGACAAGCGGCGTTTGCCGGACGACGGCAGCACGGCGAGGCTTCGCGCTCGTGTCGAAGCCGACGCCGAGATCGACGAGCGGCTCGCCGATCTGACGCGCCTGCTCGGGTCTGGCACGACGCAAGCAGTGGCACGCCAGCAACTGCGGAGCCTCGAGCAAGCGATCACCGGCGAGCGCAAGGCCCTCTCCGAACCCAGCGTGACGCGAGACTCTGCGCGCTGCGCGAAGGTCGAGGACGCGTCAGCGCGAGATCTCTGCCTGCGCCTGAACGACTTGGCCGGGCTGCAGGCCGTAGGGCTGCCGATCGGCTGGTCGCCGCCCGCGTTACCGCGCGTTGTCTCGCCCGACTGCCCGTCTGCGGCAGCCAAACCGACCGACTGCGACAACAGCTGGATGTTTATGAACTGGGTGCTGCTCGGCGTCGGCTGGCTTGTTACCGCCCTCGCGGCGACGCTGGGCGCGCCGTTCTGGTTCGATCTGCTGGGCAAGCTAATCAAGCTGCGCGGCAGTGGCGCACGTCCGGCAGACACTGCCGCCACAACGAGCACAGGCGGGTCTGCGTCAGCGACGGGGACTGTCGGCAATGGCACTCTGACGCGATCGGCTCCGGGGACAACACCGCCGAGCGCCGAGGCCGAGCCGATGAGCGACGCCCTCAACTCGGCTGAGAAGGCGCTCGGCGTCAGCGAGATCGAGCGCCTGCAGCGGGCCGTGGAACTTGCCGATGCACAGGTCAGCGGTCGTTTCGACGCCGCGACGCGGCTCGCCATCATTGCTTGGCAGAAGAAGCAACCGGGCGCCGATGCGAGCGGCGAACTGACGGCCGCCCAGATCCAGCAACTGCTCGGCCGCCAGCCGGCGAAGGACGATGATGGCTACATCGGGTAGTGCGTTTGCCGAGCATGTCTTCGCACTGCCGCAGCAAGCGCGCGTGGAGGTCAAGCTCAACGTGCGGGCTGCTCCATCGCTGAGCGCCGATCGCGTGCGGCGGTTCGAGCCGGGGGCAGAGATCGCCGTCGATCGTTGGGTGCTGGGCGACAGCCTGCTCGGCATCGACCGCTGGTTTCGCATCGCCGAGCGTGCCGAGTTCATCTGGTCGGGTGGTGCGTCCCTCCTCGAGACGGCTACTCCGCCGCCATCGTCGTCCGCTGGGGCGCCCGCGGTTCAACGACGCGCCGATGGTTCGATTCGACCGCTGTCGGTAGATCAGATCGGCGGCGTCTTCGGTGCTTTCGCGTTCGAAGCCGGCACTGTTCACGGTGCGGTTCGCATCACGACGCCAAACTGGGAGGCCGACAACCTGGTAGCGCTCACGCACCCGCTCGCGGTGAGCCTTGCTGGCTCGCATCTGCGCGTGCACCGCTTGGCGGTGCGCCATTTCAACGCAGCGTTCGATGAGATCACTCGCCGCAATCTCCAATCCGCGCTGTTGACGTGCGGTGGCACCTTCGTCGCGCGAAAGATCGGTTGGGATCCGAACCGAGTGCTGAGCTCGCACAGTTGGGGTATCGCAATCGATCTCAACGAACGCTGGAACGCGCTGAACTGCGAACCGGCGCTACCGGGTGAACTCGGCTGCCTGCGCGAACTGGTGCCGATCTTCGCCGCGCAGGGCTTTGCGTGGGGCGGCGACTTCACGCGACCGAAGGACGGCATGCACTTCGAGCTGGCACGGACCAACCCCTGATCGCGAACGTCGGAGAAGTTGCTGCATCCTCTCCCGGATGCGCCGGCGTGACTCTCGCCGCGGCGCCACCTTATGTCTTCTCACGCTACATGGGCACGCTGCAGAGCGCAGCTGCGCGCGCCGCCGGCAAGGGCCGCTTTCGCATCACGATCGAGCACGTGCTGCCCAACATCGCGTCGGTGCTGATCGTGCAGGGAACGATCCGCTTCGCGATCGCGATCCTCGCCGAGGCTGCCCTGTCCTACCTCGGCCTCGGCACCCAGCCGCCGCAGCCGTCGTGGGGCCGCATGCTCTCCGAGGCGCAGACGCTGCTCTTTCAGGCGCCGCGGCTGGCGGTGTTCCCCGGTGTCGCGATCGTGCTCGCCGTGCTCGGGTTGAACCTGCTCGGCGACGGCCTGCGCGACCTGTTCGACCCGCGCCTCGCGCGGCAGCGATAACCACGCCTCGCCGCGAGCGCTTTTGACTCGGCCCGCCGATGGGTCGAGAATCGCGCGTTTTTTGGCGGTGCCGAGGCACCATCGAGCGAAGGGATGTGCGATGGAGATGACGGGAGGCCAGGCGCTGGCCGGGCAGTTGGTCGCCGAAGGGGTGCGCGACGTCTTCGGCATCCCGGGCGTTCAGCTCGACTGGGCGACCGACGCGCTGGCGGGCGTCGCCGACCGCATCCGCTATGTGATCCCGCGCCACGAGCAGGCAGCGTCCTACATGGCCGACGGCTATGCGCGCGCGAGCGGCCGCGAGAGGGTGTGCATGGTCGTTCCCGGCCCGGGGTTGCTCAATGCGATGACGGGGCTTGCGACGGCGTATGCCTGCAACTCGCGCGTGCTGTGCATCGCCGGGCAGATTCCGTCGCCGACGATAGGCGCCGGCCTCGGCATGCTGCACGAGGTACGCGGCCAGTCCGAGATCCTCGGCGCGGTGACGAAGTGGCACGCGCTCGCGCGCCGGCCAGAAGACGTCGCGCCACTCGTCCACGAAGCCTTCGTCCAGCTTCGCAGCGGCCGGCCGCAGCCGGTCGGACTCGAGATCCCGCCCGACGTGCTCGCCGCGCGTGCCGATGTCCGACTGCTCGCTGCGGCGCCGCAGGCGGCGCCCGACGCGGGCGACGCGGCGCTGCTCGACGAGGCCGCTTGCGCGCTGCGCGGTGCGCGCTTTCCGGTCGTCTACGCCGGCGGCGGTGCCTTGTTCGCCGGCGCGGCGCTGCGCCGGTTCGCCGAGACACTGCAGACGCCGGTCGTGATGAGCCCGAACGGCCGCGGCGCGCTGGCGCACGACCATCCGCTTGCCGCGAGCGCGCTGGCCGGGCGCTGCCTGCTGCCGCACGCCGACCTCGTCGTCGTCGTCGGCAGCCGCTTCATCGACGGCAGCGGCCAGCCGGTGCATGCGCACCCGGGCTGCCGCTTCGTCTACGTCAACCTCGAAGCGCGGGACGCCGGGCCGCCGCGCCGGCCGGGGATCGCGCTGCAGGCGGACGCGGGTGCCGCGCTGTCGGCGCTCCTGGCACGGCTCGAAGGCTTCCGCGCGAGCGAATCGCGCGCGGAGGCGGTCGCGAAGGTGCGCACCTGGTGCGACGTGCAGCTCGATGCGCTGCAGCCGCAGCGCGAGTATCTCGACGTGCTGCGCCGCTGCCTGCCGGCCGACGGCGTGTTCGTCAACGAGCTGACGCAGGTCGGCTACGTCGCCAACCTCGCCTTTCCGGTGCCCGGCCCGCACACGTTCATCTCGCCCGGCTATTAGGGAACGCTCGGCTACGGCTTCGCGACGGCGATCGGCGCCGCGCTGGCCGACCCCGCTCGGCCGGTGATTTCGATCAGCGGCGACGGCGGCTTCGGCTGGAACCTGCAGGAACTCGCGACCGTCGCCCGCTACCGGCCGCGGCTCGTTGCGGTCGTCTTCGAGGACGGCGCGTTCGGCAACGTGCAGCGCATCCAGTCCAACCTTTTCAAGCGCGAGATCGGCACCGCGCTGCACAACCCGGATTTCATCGCGCTCGCGCGGGCGTTCGGCGTCGATGCAACAGCCGTCAATTCGCCGGCCGGGCTCGAAGCCGCGCTGCGCGCAGCGCTCGGCGGCGGCGATCCGAAACTCATCGTCGTGCGGGTCGGCACGATGCCGAGCCCCTGGCACCTGATCCACAAGTTCCACAAGGCGCCACAACCGGTGGCGCCCAACCCGCTCGGCGAGCCGCAAACCTGAGCTTGCGGCGGGCGGGCGAGCGGCGCGCACCGGCGCGCCGGCATTGTCCATTCGGCTGAACAGAGTGTTCACGCCGGGCACCTGTCGCTCGGGCCGTGGCTTGACTAGAGTCCAACACAAGCCAATGTCGTTCGGCGCTGACATCGCCGCCACGAGCGGCGCAACGCCTGGCCTTGCAGGAAGGGACACCACCGTGCTCAGCTTCGTCCTCAACCACATGATCGAATACGACCCCGAGCTGCGGGTGCGCAAGCCGATCATGAAGGTGCCCGCGTTCGTCTCGGAGATCGTCTGCTACGAGCCGGGTCAGCAGACCGCGACCCACCATCACCCGGTGCAGGACGAGATCTGGGTCGTGCTCGAAGGCTACGGCGAGATCTGGGTCGGCGATGAGCGACTGGCGGTCGAACCGACGAGCATGATCTACATCCCGGCCGGCATCCGCCACGGCCTCGCGGCGAGCCCCGACAGCCGCCTCGTGCTGCTGTTCATCAAGGCCCCGGGCATCCCCGAGGCGGCGACCTTCGGCGTCGGCAATGGTTCGATACCGGCGGCGGGCGAAGGGCCGGCGGTCAGCGGCCAGAAGCTGCGCGTCGAGGTGACCGACATCCAGGCCGAGGCGCGCGACGTGATCCACGTCGAGCTGCGTGCCCCCGGCGGCGGAGAGCTGCCGCCCTTCGAGCCGGGCGCTCATCTCGCGATCGACCTGCCCAACGGCATGATTCGCCACTACTCGCTCGCCAACGACTGGCGCGAGCGCGACCGCTACGTGATCGGCGTCGCGCGCGCCGCCGCTGGCCGCGGCGGGTCGCTCTTCATCCATCAGGCGCTGCGGCGCGGGGCGACGCTCGCGATCAACCCGCCGCGCAACGGCTTCCCGCTCGACACCTCGGCGGCGAGTTACCTGTTTCTCGCCGGCGGGATCGGGATCACGCCGATCCTCGCGATGATCCGCTGGTGCGAGGCCAACGCCCGCCCGTGGCGGCTCGCCTACGCGGTGCGCAGCGCGCAACGCGCGGCCTTCCTCGAGACCTTGTCGACGCTCGACGGCGGCTCGGTCCACCTGCACGCCGACGACCGGGAGGCCGGCGTCTTCGACCCGACCGCCTGGCTTGCCGGTGCGCCACCGGGCGAGCACGTCTACTGCTGCGGGCCGACGCCGATGATGGCGGCCGTCAAGGCGGCGGCGGCGCACCGCGACCCGCAGACGGTTCACTTCGAATACTTCGCCGCGCCCACCGACGAGCAGGCGGCGCGCCAGGCGAGCGCGAAGGCGTTCACGATCGAGCTCAAGCGCAGCGGGCTCAGGCTCGACGTGCCGGCCGACAGGACGATCCTCGACATCCTCGAGCAAAACGGCATCAAGGTCGTCACCTCGTGCCGCGAAGGCACCTGCCGCACCTGCGAGACCGCCGTTTGCGAAGGCGGTGTCGATCACCGCGACTACTGCCTGACGCCGCAGGAGCAGGAGACTGGCAACACGATGATGGTGTGCGTCTCGCGCGCGAAGGGCGAGCGCCTCGTCCTCGATCTCTGAGCCCGACATTCGCACCCTCCCTTCCCATTGCACAAGAGGTGAATCCATGGCCGAAATCGTCTTCGCCGCAGGCGTGCCCCACGCGCCGGGCCTGATCGGGCTGCTCGACGCAGCGCCCGCCGACATCCAGAACGTGATCCACGGCATGTATGCCGACCTGCGCAAGGCGCTCGTCGCGGCCAGGCCCGACGTGCTCGTCATCTTCGCCAACGACCACCTCGCCAACAGCCGCGTGCGCGCCTACCCCGACTTCCTGATCGGCATGGCGCCGGTGCACCGCGGGCCCTACGAGTGGTACCAGGAATGGCTGGGCTGCCGCAACTACCAGGTCAAGGGCAACACCGCCGTCGCCGAGGCGCTCTTTCGCGGCTTCAACCGCCGCGGCCACCGCATGCACGCCGAGCGCGAGAACCTGCGCTTCGACGACAACGTCTCGATCCCGAGCCTGCACCTGCGGCTGGACGAGACCGACATCAGCGTCGTCCCGGTGCTGCAGAACTGCACCGTGCCGCCGCTGCCGCAGACCGACCAGTGCTACGCGATCGGCCAGTCGCTCGCCGACGTGATCGCAAGCGACCTGCCGGCCGGCATGCGCGTCGCGCTGCTCGGCTCGGGCGGCTTGAGCCACGAGCCGGGCGGCGCGCGCTACTGGTACATCGACAAGGACTTCGACCTCTGGTTCATGGAGCTGATGGCGTCGGGCGACCACGCGACGATGCTGCGCGACCTGACCGTTGCCCGCATGGAGCAGTCGGGCTCGGGCGGCACGCTCGAGGTGATGGCGTGGATGATCGTCGCCGGCGCGATCGGCCCGCGCTTCGGCACGCAGTCCGACTACGCGCTGCACACCAACTTCAAGTGCGGCATCGGCGCCGTGCTGTGGGATCTGACGCGCGAGGTCGACACGCCGCTTGCGGTGCGCGACCCGGGGCCGGTGACGACCGAGCCGACGCTCTTGACCGCCTTCGACCCCAGCCTCGCGTCGCACGACCTGGTGCAGGACCTGAAGTGGGACCCGGCGCTGCGCGCGCGCTTCGCGAGCCACGAGGCCGAGGTGCTGGCCCGCTACCCGTTGCGGCCCGAGGAACGCAAGGCGATCGAGGAACGCGACTTTCGCGCGCTCTACGACATGGGCTTTCATCCCTACCTCGGCGGCCAGCTCGCGCGCCTCATCTATGGCAACTCGGCCGGCAAGGGGGCGAACTTCGCGGTCCAGAAGCTCGTCGATTCGCTGCGCGGCCAGCAGGCCGACACCTTCGCGAGCGCCGAAGGCGTCACGGCCGTCAAGGCGTAGCGGGCGGCCGGTGTTCCCGCAGCGGCTGCGCTCGCGGTCACGGCACCCGGCGCCGCCCTGACTGCCGCGCGACCATCGCGCCGCGCGCGGGCCACGATCGTTGGCACAGGCTACGATCGGGCGACACCGCGCCGCGCACCGGCCGCGCCATCGACACCGACCCCGAAGGAAACGACTTGCGTACGCTCACCACCGCCCAGGCCACCGTTGAATCGCTTCTCGCCCACGGCGTGCGCTCGGTGTATGCCGTGCCGGGCGTGCACAACGACCCGCTGTTCGACGCCTTCTACCATGTGCGCGACCGGCTGCGCGTCGTCCACGCGCGCACCGAGCAGGGCGCGGCCTACATGGCGCTCGGCGCGGCGCTCGCGACCGGCGAGCCGCAGGTGCTGTCGGTCGTCCCCGGGCCGGGGCTGCTCAACGCAAGCACCGCGCTGCTGACCGCGCACGCGATGTCGGCGCCGGTCGTCGGCCTCGTCGGCCAGATCCCGAACGACGACATCGACCGCGGCCTCGGTCACCTGCACGAGCTGCACGACCAGCTCGGCCTGGCGCGCCACATCGTCAAGCATGCGCAGCGCATCCGCGCGCCGTTCGAGGCGCCGACTGTCATGGCCGAGGCGTTCGCCGCCGCGCTGTCGGCGCGGCGCGGCCCGGTGATGGTCGAATGCGCGATCGACATGTGGAACTGCAGTGGAACTGTCGGTGAGCCCGAGGTCCGCGCGCCATTGCGAGCGCCGGTCGATGGCGCGGCGATCGCGAAGGCGGCGGCGTTGCTCGCCGGGTCGAAGCGCCCGCTGATCGCGGTCGGCGGCGGCGCGAAGGATGCGGGCGCCGAAGTCGCCGCGCTGGCCGAGATGCTCGAAGCGCCGGTGTTCTCGTTTCGCGCCGGGCGCGATGTCGTGCCGAGCGCGCATCGGCTGGCGATGAACTTCCCCGTCGGGCATCGCCTCTGGGCCGACGCCGACGTCGTGCTCGCTGTCGGCAGCCGCATGCTGTTCCAGCAGCAGATGTGGGGCGCCGACGACGACCTCGCGATCATCCGCATCGACATCGACCCCGACGCGCCGGCGCGCTGGCGGCCGCCGGCGGCGGCCGTCGTCGCCGACGCCGCCGACGCCCTGCGCGAGCTGCTGCGCGTGCTGCCGGCGGCGATCGCCGAACGCGGCGCGCGCGCGTCGCGCGAGGCGGAACTGGCCGCGCACCGCGCCTGGCTCGCCGACCGGCTCGCGAAGCTAGAGCCGCAGATGGACTTCCTGCACGCGATCCGCGCCGCGCTGCCCGACGACGGCATCTTCGTCGAGGACGTGACGCAGCTCGGCTTCGCCGGCCGCCTCGCGTTCCCCGTCACGCGCCCGCGGACCTACTTCTCGGCCGGATCGCAGGACAACCTCGGCTGGGCCTACGCGACGGCGCTCGGCGCGAAGGCGGCGCAGCCTGAGCGCGCTGTCGTCGCTGTCTGCGGCGACGGCGGCTTCATGTACCACGTGATGGAGCTTGCGACCGCGGTGCGGCACGGCATCGCGGCGGTTGCGGTCGTGTTCGACAACGGCTGCTTCGGCAACGTCAAGCTGCTGCAGGAGCAGCAGTGGGGCGGCCGGCTGATCGCCAACGATCTGACGAACCCGGATTTCGTCGCGCTCGCGCAGAGCTTCGGCGTTGCCGCGTTTTGCGCGACGACCGCGCCCGAGCTGGAGCGCGCGCTGCGCGACGCGTTCGCGCTCGGCAAACCCGCGCTCGTGCACGTGCCCTGCGGCGAGATGGCGAGCCCGTGGGACATGATCCTGATGCCGCGCGTGCGCGGCGCGGGACGCGGGTAGAAGAACTCATCGCAGGCCCATGCCCGTCGTGAGCGGGCGCACGACGGGCGAGCACCGGAGACACGCATGACTCAGCCGCAGGCCCAATCCGAATCCGCGCACCGGCCGCTGCCGCAGGCGCTCGCGACGGTGCTGCAGGCGCGCTTCGGCGACCGCTTCAGCACCGCGTCGGCGGTTCGCGAGCACCACGGGCGCGACGAATCGTCGCTGCCGCCGGCGCCGCCCGACGCCGTGCTGTACGCGCTCACGACCGACGAGGTCGCGTTCGCCGTCGCGCAGTGCCGCGCGCACAAGGTGCCGGTCATCGCCTACGGTTCGGGCTCTTCGCTCGAGGGGCATCTGCTCGCGGTGCGGGGTGGGGTCTCGCTCGACGTCTCACGCATGAACGAGATCGTTTCGATCGACGCCGACGACCTGACGGCGACGGTTCAGGCCGGCGTGACGCGCAAGCAGTTGAACGAGGCCTTGAAGGGCAGCGGCCTCTTCTTCCCGATCGACCCCGGCGCCGATGCGAGCCTCGGCGGCATGGCGGCGACGCGCGCCTCGGGAACGAACGCGGTGCGCTACGGCACGATGAAGGAGAACGTGCTCGACCTCACCGTCGTCACCGCCGACGGCAAGGTCGTGCGCAGCGGGCGGCGGGTGAAGAAGTCTTCGGCCGGCTACGACCTGACGCGGCTCTTCGTCGGCTCCGAAGGCACGCTCGGCATCATCACCGAGGTGACGGTGAAGCTGTATCCGGTGCCGGAGGCGATCTCGGCCGCGGTGGCGAGCTTTGCCGGCCTCGAGCAGGCGATCGCCGCCGTGATCCGCATCATCCAGCTCGGTGTGCCGGTGGCGCGCTGCGAGTACGTCTGCGACCGCTCGATCCGCGCCATCAACGCCTACAGCCACACCACGCTGCGCGAGGCGCCGACGCTGTTCTTCGAGTTCCACGGCAGCGAGCACTCGGTCGGCGAGCAGGCCGAAACGACGCAGGAGATCGTTCGCGAGTTCGGCGGCCAGGACTTCGAGTGGGCGGCCCGCCCCGAGGACCGCACCCGGCTGTGGACGGCGCGGCACAACGCCTACTTCGCCGGGCTGCAGGTGCGCCCCGGCGGGCGCGCCGTGACGACCGACACCTGCGTGCCGATCTCGCGCCTGGGCGAGGCGATCGCCGCGGCGCGGCGCATCCTCGACAGCTCGAAGATCCCGAGCATGATGGTCGGCCACGTCGGCGACGGCAACTTCCATTCGATGCTCGTCATCGACCCCGACGATGCGGCGCAGAACGACGAGGCCGAGCGGCTGAACGACGAGATCGTCGCGCTCGCGCTGGCGATGGGCGGCACCTGCACCGGCGAGCACGGCGTCGGCCTGCACAAGATGCGCTTCCTCGAGGACGAGGCGGGCGGCGACGCGCTCGACCTGATGCGCCGCATCAAACGCGCACTCGACCCCGACGACATCCTGAACCCGGGCAAGATCTTCGCGCTCTGACGGCGCGCGCACGACAAGCAGCGTTGCGATCAGGGCCGGCTTGCGCGCCGCTCGAAGAGCGCCTTCGCGACCCGCACGTGCACCCCCGAGTGGCCGTTGACGAGCTGCGTGACGACGAGGTCGGCGGCGACCGAGCACAGGCGGTAGGCCTCCTCGCGGGCGAGCGCCGCGACGGCGGCGAGCTGATCGACCATCGCCGCGAGCGCCTTGCGCGCCGCGGTGCGCAGATCGGGGTCGAAATCCATCGTGATCCAGTGCGTCGGCGTCTCGGCGCGCGGTGCGGCGAGCGAAGCGCCGGGCGCTATCGACAGCCGCAGGTGGGCCAGATCCATCGACGTCTCGAGCGCCGTGCCGTTGACCTCGCCGTGGCCCTGCGCCGCGTGCGCGTCGCCGGCGTAGAAGAGCGCGCCGTCGACCCAGATCGGCAGGAAGAGCGTCGTGCCGGCGACGAGGTCGGCGCAGTCGATGTTGCCGCCGAACGGGCCCGGAACGACCGAGGTGCGCGGCCCGTCGTCGTGCGGCGCGACGCCCAGGATGCCGAGGAAGGGCCGCAGCGACACGCGAATGCCGGGAGCGAACTCGGTCGTCATCGTCTCGCGGTCGAGCTTGAAGTGGCGCACGCTGCCGGCCGGGAACTCGTCCGCGAGCAGGCCGCGGCTTTGGGCGCCGGCGGCCATCAGGTTCATCGCGATCGGGCCGACGTCGAGCCGCAATATGTCCACGCGCAGCACCTGCCCGGCGCGCGCGCCGCGCACCGCGATCGGGCCGGTCAGGCTGTGCGGCCCGTGGCCGGCGTAGCGCTGGCGGATCTGCATGACTTCGTCGAACGACGCGCCGAACGGCACCTCGCCGCCCCACAGGGCTAGCGTCGAGAGGAAGACCTCGTCGCCGGGGTTGATCGTCAGCAGCGGCGGGAAGGCGCGGTCGATGACGCCGACGCGGATCGTGTCGGGGCCGGCGGCCAGGCGGTGCAGGGTCATGCGCGTGTGATCCTTCAGCCGATCGCCACCTCGCCTTCGATTTCGACCGGGATGTCGAACGGCAGCCCGGCCATGCCGACCGCGCTGCGCGCGTGGGCGCCCCGGTCGGCGCCGAAGACCTCGATGATCAGATCGGAGAAGCCGTTGATCACGGCGGGCTGGCGGTTGAAGCCGGGCGCCGAGTTGACCATGCCGAAGACGCGCACCCAGGCCGCGATGCGGTCGAGGTCGCCGAGCGCGCGCTGCAAACTGCCGAGGATCGCAAGCCCCGTCAGCCGCGCCGCGGCGTAGGCCTGCTCCGGCGTGACCTCGGCGCCGACCTTGCCCAGCGGCCGCGCCATCGTGCCGTCGGCATTCGTCGGCCCGTGGCCCGAGATCAGCACCCGCGATCCGACGATCCGGACCCACGGAAACGGCAGCACCATGCCGGGTGCAAGCTGCAGCGGCGCCGCGGGCGTCAAGCCCAGGTCGCGCAGGCGTTGTTCGATGTTCGACACGATGTCCTTTCCTCTTCATGTCCCGCGTCGAGCGCCGAGCGGGCGAGCGCGAGTTTGCAGGCAGCCGCGCGATGGGTCAATCAAGCCCGCGTGATGCAGCGGAGTCAGTTCGGCAGCCGTTCGCTCAGCGCGTCGAGGAAGACGCGCACCTTGGCCGGCGGATGGCGCTGGCTCGGCAAGAGCGCGTAGACGTTGCGCGCGAGGCAGGTGTAGTCGGGCAGCAGGCGGCGCAGCGTGCCGGCTCGAATCTGCGCATCGCAGAAGTTGGACGTCACGCGCAGCACGCCCAGGCCCGCCACCGCCGCCTGCAGCCGCACGTCGGCGTTCGAGCTGCGCAAGCGCGGCGCCATGATCGCAAGCGTCGTGCTCCGGCCATCGGGGCCGGTGAAGCCCCAGCTCGTCTCGCCCGCCGCGGCGAGCAGCGGCCAGCCGGCCAGGTCCTCGGGGCGCTCGAGCGCGGGAAAGCGATCGAGCAGCGACGGCGCCGCGAACAGCCCCTGGCGCAGGATGTAGACGCGGCGCGCGATCGTGCCGGGGCTGAGATCGTTGCGCTCGACCATCGAGAAGACGATGTCGCACGGCCGCTCGTGCGGGCTGACGATCGCGTGCTCGACGTCGATCTGCACCGTCAAGTCGGGATGGCGCGCCATCATCGCGCAGGCGACCGGCGCGAGGTGGTGGGCGCCGAACTCGTAGGGTGACGCCAGGCGCAGCGCGCCGCGCACCGTGTCGTCCTGCGCCGCGAGTTCGCTGCTCGCATCGCGCAACTGCGCGAACAGCGGGCCGATGCGGCGGTACAGCGCCTCGCCGGCCTCGGTCAGCCGCACGTGGCGCGTCGTGCGCTCGAGCAGCCGCTGGCGAAGTTCGCGCTCGAGCCGCATCACCGACATGCTGATGCTCGACCGCGGCCTTCCCAGCACGCGCGCCGCCGCGCTGAAGCCACCGAGCTCGATGACGCGGCAGAAGACGTCGTGGTCGTCCCAGTTCATCGCCGGCAATTGTCCAACGTGCTGAACAGTATGTTCAAGCGTGGGCAACTTATCGGCTGCCGCCCCGCTGCCTATGCTGCGCCCAAGGTTCACGCGCTGTGGGCCTGGCTCGACGCGGCGCACAGGCAAGGCAAGAGGCTCCTGATCCAGCCGCGACAACAACCCGGCACCGACGAGTGCCTCGCACGGAGACATCGATGAAAGCTTCCCTCCTCCTCCTCGCGCCGCTCGCGCTCGCCTGCGCGCCGCTTGTCGCGCAGGCCGAGGTCGTGCTCACGACCTCGCTGTTCCAGCCGCAGGGCCACGCCGTCGTGCGCGCCGTCGAGAAGTGGTGCGACGACATCGCCAAGGGCACCGACAAGCGCGTGCGCTGCAACATGCTGCCGAAGCCGGTCGCGGCGCCGCCGGCGACGTTCGACGCGGTGCGCGACGGCCTGGCCGATGTCTCGGTCGGCATCCACGGCTACACGCCGGGGCGCTTCACGCTGACGCAGATCGCCGAGTTCCCGTTCCTCGGCGACTCGGCCGAGACGACGTCGGCGGCGTACCAGCGCATCTTCGAACGCCGGCTCGCCAAGCTCGACGAGCACAAGGGGGTGCGCGTGCTCGCGGTGTTCACGCACGGGCCGGGCGACATCTACATCACGAAGCGCGCCGTGAACTCGATCGCCGACCTCGACGGGCTGAAGTTCCGCGTCGGCGGCGGCATGGTCAACGAGGTCGCGAAGGCGATGGGCGCCAACGTGCTGCTCAAGCCGGTGACCGAGTCGTACGAGCTGATGTCGTCGGGCGTCGTCGACGGCAACTTCCTGCCGGCCGAGGCGGTGATGGCGCACCGGCTCGAGAGCTTCGTCAAGTACCGCACCCGGATTCCGGGCGGCCTATACAACACGAGCTTCGCGATGGTCATCAACGAGGACGCCTGGAACAAGATCCCGGCGCCGGATCAGGCCATCGTCGCCAAGCTCTCGGGCGAGCCGCTGGCCCGCTCGCTGGGCCGCGAGTGGGACGCCGCCGACCGCCGCGCCGTCGAGGAGATGACCAAGCGCGGCGTCGCCGCGACGCCGAGCCCGAAGCCGTTCGTCGACGACATCCGAAGCCGCGTCCAGCCGCTCGAGCAGAAGTGGATCGATGCCGCGCAGAAGAAAGGCCTCGCCGACGCCGCCGAGGTGCTGAAGGAGTTCCGCGCCGAGATCGCGAAGATCCAGCCCTGATCGATGGCGCGCCTCACGCTCGTCGGCCGCGTCGAGCGGCTGCTCACCTGGGCTGTCGCCGCATCGCTCGGGTCCATGATGGTGCTGACCTTCGTCGACGTCGTCGCGCGCAAGCTGCTCGGCGCCGGCGTGCGCGGCAGTGTCGAGGTCACCGAGCTGCTGATGCTGGGCGTCGTCTTCGCCGGGCTGCCGCTGGCGTCGCTGAAGGGCGAGCACATCGTCTTCGACATGTTCGACAAGCTGCTGCCGCGCTGGCTGCTGCGCTGGCAGGACGCGATCGCCAACGCGACCTGCGCCGCGGTGCTCGCCGCCGCCGGCGTGCTCGTGCTGCAGCGCGCCGGCCGCACCGCCGCGCAAGGCGACGTGACGGCGGCGCTTGCGATCGGCGTCGCCAAATTCCACTACATGATCGGCGCGCTGCTGCTGGTGACGGCGCTCGTGCATCTGGCGCTGCTCGTGCACCGCGGCGGCAACGCACGGGACGGATCATGACGGCGGCGATGCTCGGCTTCGCGGCGCTGTTCGCGCTGATGGTGCTGCGCATCCCGCTCGCCTTCGGCATGGGCATCGTCGGCGTCGCCGGCATCGGGCTGCTGCGGTCGTGGCCGGCAGCGGCGGCGTCGGCGGTGACCGAGATCCTCGACGTCGCCAAGTACACGATGTCGGTCGTGCCGCTGTTCATCCTGATGGGCCACCTCGTCACCAAGGCCGGCATGTCGCGCGAGCTGTTCCGTGCTTCGTACGCCTTCCTCGGCCACCGGCGCGGCGGCCTGGCGCTGTCGACGATCGCCTCGTGCGCCGGGTTCGGCGCGATCTGCGGCTCGTCGCTCGCGACGGTGGCGACGATGGCGCGCGTCGCGATGCCCGAGATGCGCCGCTACGGCTACGCCGACTCGTTCGCCACCGGCACGATCGCCGCCGGCGGCACGCTCGGCATCCTGATCCCGCCGTCGGTGATCATGGTGATCTACGGCATCATGACCGAGCAG
>JBDHSE010000221.1:0-4933 GCA_039807955.1 Ideonella sp.
CAGGTCACGGGCAAGGGCCCGATGGTGGGCAACAAGGTTTCCCACGCCAACAACCGCACGAAGCGCCGCTTCCTGCCGAACCTGCAGTACCGCCGGTTCTGGCTGGAGAACGAGAACCGCTGGATCCGGCTGCGCATCAGCGCGGCGGCGCTGCGGCTGATCGACAAGGTCGGCATCGAGCAGGTCGTCGCCGACCTGCGCGCGCGCGGCGAAGTCTGAACCGGGAGAGGCAATCATGGCAAAAGGTGGACGCGAAAAGATCAAGCTGGAATCGTCGGCCGGCACCGGGCACTTCTACACGACGGACAAGAACAAGAAGACGACGCCCGAGAAGCTCGAGATGATCAAGTTCGACCCCAAGGCGCGCAAGCACGTGACCTACAAGGAGACGAAGCTGCGCTGAAACGCGCGGCGCTCGGCACGCAAGGCCCGCCCGGCAGCCGCTCGGCGGGTTTTTTCGCTGGCGCCGCCGCCGCGCGCGGCGCGCGTGTAAATTGGCGCGACATCGATTCCCGGAGCAGCCCATGCCAGCAACCCAGCTCGAAACGATCACGCTTGCCGGCGGCTGCTTCTGGTGCCTCGAGGCGGTCTACCTGCGCGTCGACGGCGTCACCGCGGTCGAATCGGGCTACAGCAACGGGCATGTCCTGCACCCCAGCTACGAGCAGGTCTGCAGCGGCGACACCGGCCACGCCGAGGTCGTGCGCGTCACGTTCGATACCGGGCGCATCGCGCTGCGCGAGATTCTGGCGATCTTCTTCGTCATCCACGACCCGACGAGCCTGAACCGCCAGGGCAACGACGCCGGCACCCAGTACCGCTCGGGCATCTACTTCGAGACTGCGCAGCAGGAAGCCGTCGCGCGCGAAGTGATCGCCGAACTGGAGGACAGCGCGGCGGCGGGCCGCCCCGTCGTCACCGAAGTGCTGCCGCTTGCGAACTACTCGCGCGCCGAGGGCTATCACCAGCGCTACTTCGAGAACAACCCCGGACAGGGTTATTGCGCCTACGTTGTCGCGCCCAAGGTCGAGAAGTTTCGCCACACGTTTGCCGCCCGCGTACGCCCGGCGCCGTGAGATGAGCAGCGCCGGGCCAGAGCCGTCCTCGGCACCGGAGTCGGGCAGCGCGGCGCGGCTCGCGAACGCCGAACGGCGGATCGAGGAGCTTTCGCGCCAGCTCGCGCTGGCGCAGGACTTCGGCCGCATCGCGATCATCGAGCGCGACATGCGCACCGGCGAGGGCCACTGGAGCCCGCAGGCCTTCGCGTACTACGGTTTCGATCCTTCCGGCCCGACGCCGAGCGTCGACGAAGCCGTCGCCCGCGTCCACCCGCAGGATCGCCATCGGGTCGTCGCCAACCTCGAGCGCGGCCGCGAGACGGCCGGCCGGCGCGAGACGCGCTATCGGATCGCGCTGCCCGGCGGCGAGGTGCGCCACGTCCATGCGCTGAGCGAATCGCGCAATGGCGCCGACGGTGTGCCGCGCTTCATCACGACGGTGCTGATCGACGACACCGACGAGGTCCTGCGCCAGCAGGCCGCGGGCCGGGAGAACGCGCAGCTCGCGATGGCGCTCGAGATGACAGGCCTGTCGGTCTGGCGCATCACGCCCGACACCGGGCGCATCTCGTTCAACGAGGTCGGCTACCGCGTGATGGGGATGGTGCCTTCGCCGCCCGACCTGCCGCTGCAGACGGTGCGCGACCTGGCCCACCCCGACGACCGGGCAGCGATCGTCGCCGCCGCCAACGCAGCGCTCGAGGGCGGCGCGCCGGTCAGCCTGCGCGCGCGCTATCGCAATCTCGACGGCAGCTATCGCACGCTGATGACGCGCCGCGTCGCGCAGCGCGACGCCGACGGCCGGGTGCAGGCGCTGCTCGGCGTGTCGCTCGACATCAGCGCCGAGGTCGAGCAGCGCGAACGCGCGAATGCGCTCGCGCTCGGCATGGAGCTGATCAGCGAGACGGTCGGCGTCGGCCTGTGGACGCTCGACCTGGAAACGGGCGCGGTCGAATGGAACGCGCAGATGTTTCGCCTCTACGGCCTCGCGCCCGACGCCGCCGCGCCGCAGGCGGCGAACTGGATGGAAGACCTCGCCCATCCGGACGATCGCGCGCGCGTGGCGCGCGAACGCAAGCGATCGCGCGCCGCCGGCGAACTCGATTTCGAGACCGACTTTCGCATCCGCCAGCCCGACGGCGGCTGGCGCTGGGTTGCGTGCCGGTCGCGGCGCGCGGTGCGCAACGGCCGCTCGACGCTGTTCGGCATCCATCTCGACATCCACAAGGCCAAGCTCGCCGAGCAGGCGCTGCGCGACAAGGCGGCGGCCGAGCAGGCGAGCCGCGCGAAGTCGGACTTCCTCGCCCATATGAGCCACGAGTTGCGCACCCCGCTCAACGCCGTGATCGGCTTCGCCCAACTGCTGGCCAACGACGGCGTCGAGTCGCTGAGCGCGACGCAGCGCGAACGCGCGCAGCGCATCGAGGCCGCCGGCAGCCACCTGCTCGCGCTGATCGACGACGTGCTCGACCTCGCATCGATCGAAGCCGGGTCGCTCGCGATCGCCGACGAGGCCGTCGCCCTCGACGCGCTGATGCGCGACGTCGTGCAATGGATGGAGCCGCTCGCGCGCCAGGGCGAGGTCGAGCTTCGTGCCGAGCCGGCCGCCGGCGCGGTGCGCGCCGATGCGCGCCGCCTGCGCCAGGTGCTCACCAACCTCGTCGGCAATGCCGTCAAGTACAACCAGCGCGGCGGCTGGGTGCGGCTGAGCGCACAGCGCGGCCCCCGCGGCGCGCAGCAGGGCTGGGACCTGATCGTCGCCGACAACGGCCCCGGCCTGTCGCCCGAGCAGCAGCGCGGCCTGTACGAACCGTTCAACCGCGCCGGCGCCGAGCACGGCAAGGTGGTCGGCACCGGCATCGGGTTGACGATCGCGCAGCGCCTCGTCGAGCGGATGGGCGGAACGATCGACGTGCGCAGCGCGCCGGGCGCGGGCAGCGAGTTCCGCGTCTGGTTGCCGCAGGCACTTGACCCCATGCCGAGCGCAGCGGCAGAACCACACGACGCCACGAGTCTCGGACTCCGCACCGATCGCGGCACGCCGGCGCAAGCCAAGACGGAAACGCTACACGTGCTGTGCGTCGAGGACGATCCGACCAACCTGCTGCTGGTGCAGGAACTCGTCGCGCTGCGGCCGGCGATCACGCTGCGCTCGGCCACCGACGGCATGAGCGCCTTGCACGCCGCGCTCGCCGCGCCGCCCGACGTGATGCTGATCGACATGCACCTGCCCGACTTCGGCGGCCTCGAAGTGCTGCGCCGGGTGCGTGAGGCCCCGGCGCTCGCGCGCACGGTGTGCATCGCGCTGTCGGCCAACGCGATGGCCGACGACATCGCCCGCGCCCGCGCCGCCGGCTTCGCCGACTACTGGACCAAGCCGATCGCGTTCGGCCCCTTCCTCGCCCAGCTCGACGCGCTGATCGAGCGCCGCCATCCGACGCAGCAGGCGCGCGGCGCGGCTTGAACCGCGGCGCGCGCCGGCTTCAGGGCGCGAGCCGCTCGCGCTTCCAGCCGCCGCCCTCGCGCCGATAGCGCAAGCGGTCGTGCAGGCGCGACTTGCGGCCCTGCCAGAACTCCCAGGCGTCGGGCGCAAGCCGAAAGCCGCCCCAGTGCGGCGGGCGCGGCGGGTTCATCAGGTACTTCGCGCTCGCCTTCGCCGCGTTCGCGACGAGCACGGCGCGCGAAGCGATCACCTCGCTCTGCGGCGAGGCCCAGGCACCGATGCGCGAATCGAGCGGGCGCGACGCGAAGTACGCATCCGACTCCTGCGCGCTGACGCGCTCGACGCGGCCCTCGATGCGAACGACGCGCTCGAGCTCGACCCAGTGGAACTGCAACGCCGCATGCGGATGGACCGCCAGTTCGCGCCCCTTGCGGCTGTCGTAGTTCGTGTACCAGACGATGCCGCGCTCGTCCAGGCCCTTGATCAGCACGATGCGCGTCGACGGCCGGCCATCGGCGCCGACCGTCGCGAGCGTCATCGCGTTCGGCTCGGGCACCCGCGCCGCGAGCGCCTGGTCGAGCCAGAGGCGGAACTGGCGCAGCGGATCGGCGTCGCTCGCGCTCTCGTCGAGCGCGGCACGTTCGTAGCTCTTGCGCAGTCCGGCCAGGTCGTCCATGCGGGGCAGTATAGGCAGCGCCCGGTGTGTGGCGTTACAGCGCGATACGTCTAGGGCAAGGCCTTAAGTGTTGGCCCCACTAGCGGGCAAGGCACGGATTTCCGATCCTTGATGCAACAACAACGTGGTTCCCGCGGCGCCTTGGGCGGCGCCGGCGGGTGCGGAGGGGAAGATGTCGGGACCGGTCGTGGTCGTGCTCGCAGCAGGTCGCGGATCGCGGTTCAAGGCCCGCGAGCACAAGCTCCTGCAGCCGCTGGGCGCGTCGAGCGTGCTCGGCACGACGCTTCGTCACGTCCTCGCGAGCCGGCTCGCGCTGGTCGTCGTCGCCACCGCCGCGCTGTCGGAGATCGTCGCGCAAAGCGTGGCCACGCGCGACATCGTCGTCCTGCCCGAGGTCGGCGAGACGACGGCGCATCCGCTCGGCATGGGCTATTCGATCGCCTGCGGGGTTGGCGCGCGGCCCGACGCGTCGGGCTGGCTCATCCTGCCGGGCGACATGCCGATGGTGCGGCCCGAGACGCTGCTCGCCGTCGCCCGTGCGCTCGACGAGCACACGATCGCCTACGCCCAGTACCGCGGCCGGCGCGGCCATCCGGTCGGCTTCGACGCCGGGCTGTTCTCCGAGCTCGCGACGCTCAGCGGCGACGACGGCGCGCGCCGCCTGCTCGCGCGCTACGCGGCGCACGGCGTCGAGGTCGACGACCCCGGCGTGCTGATCGACATCGACACCGCGGCCGACCTCGACAGCCTGCGCGC
>JBDHSE010000222.1:0-4933 GCA_039807955.1 Ideonella sp.
ACCAAGGCGAGGTCAGCGTGGCGAGCACGCCGGCCAACGCGACCGCGACACCGAGCGCGAGCGACTTGAACAGCTTGCCCATGAGACCCCGCAGCGAGCGACGGCCGGTTCGCGCATCGATGCCCGCGGCGTGAAACAGCCTGGCGGCGATCGTACAGGCAACGCTTCGAAGCATCAGCCGCGACGCGACGCAACCGAGGCGTGCGACGCGGCAGGTCGACAGCCCCCGCGGTTGTCACTACGATCCGCCGACGACGCCGCCCGGCGATGCGCGCCCGCCTCGGCATCGGTACACACCGACACAGGAGCTGACGACGATGCAAGCCCCCTACTTTCCCGTCATCTACGTCCGCGGCTACGCGATGAGCGAGGGCGAACGCGACGAGACGGCGTCCGATCCGTTTTGCGGCTTCAACGTCGGATCGACCGTCTATCGCGCCGCGGTCGACAAGGACGCGCCGCCCAAGCGCTTCATCTTCGAGTCGCCGGTGCTGCGCCTCGCGAGCGACTTCGGCTACTCCGACGTCTACGAGCACGGCACCGACATCATGGACGCCGACTGGCAGCCGCGCAGCGGCAACGCCGGCATCGCGGCGCGGTCGGTCGTCGTCTACCGCTACTACGACGCCGGCTCGACGCTGTTCGGCGAAGGCAAGGCAAGCGATATCGAGACCTATGCGCGCGGGCTCGACACCTTGATCCTGCGCGTGCGCGACCTCGTCTGCGCGCAGGAGGCGGCGCAGGCCGATGCGCCGGGTGCTGCGGCGACGCCCGAGACCTTTCGCTGCTACCTCGTCGCGCATTCGATGGGCGGCCTCGTCGTGCGCGCATTCCTCAGCAACCCGCTGCTGGGCAGCGCCGCCGCGCGCCGCCTCGTCGACAAGGTCTTCACCTATGCGACGCCGCACAACGGTATCGAGGTCGCCGGCATGAACGTGCCGGGATGGCTCGCCGCCAACGACTCGAACAACTTCAACCGCGACCGCATGGCCGGCTTCCTGAAGCTCGAATCGGCGCTGAAGAAGTACGGCCGCGTCGACTACGTGCGCGAGCGCGACTTCCCGCTCGACCGCATCTTCTGCATGGTCGGCACCAACCGCAGCGACTACGGCGCCGGCAAGGGCCTGTCGCGCACCTTCGTCGGCCAGGGCAGCGACGGCCTCGTGAAGATCGCCAACGCTTCGGTGTGGGGGCTCGACGATCAGGACAACGTCACCGGCACCGCCGCGACCGCGTACTGCTACCGGTCGCACTCGGGCTTCTACGGCATCGTCAACAGCGAGGAGGCATACCAGAACCTGGCGCGCTTCCTGTTCGGCGACGTGCGCGTCGAGCTCTGGCTCGAGGTCGACGAAGTCCGCCTGCCGGCCGAGATCGAGCACGACGACGTCGACGCGCTCTACCAGTTCGAGCTGCTCGCGCGACCGCGCGGCAAGCGCTGGCTGCTGTCGCGCCGCGTCGCCGAGGAGGATTCGCCGGCCTGCCGCACGCACAAGCAGCTCACAACGCAGGGCGCGGCCGGCGCGAAGAATGTGTACCTCTCGACCGTCTTCCTCGCCAACCGGGCGCGCATCTCGAACAACCCCGACGACCGCACGCTGTCGTACTCGATGGACGTGCGGGTCCGCGTCCCCGACTACGAGAAGAACAACGCGTTCTGGCCGAACCACCACTACGAGGGCAGCTACCTGTTCCGCGACTCGCTCGTCGTGACGATGGAGCCGCCCGAGAAAGCGGGCGAAGAGTGGTCGGTCAAGTACGGTTGGGAGTCCAACCGCGTCGGCGTCGCGACGCGCACGCTGAAGCCCGCGGCGCTCATCGGCAACAAGCTGCGGCTCGAGGTGGAACTGCCAGCGTCGGCATCGAAGCCGGGAATCGCGGGCAAGGTCGTGCTGATCGCCTCGGCGTGGAATTGACGCTTGTGTTGGCGGCGGCATCGGCCGGCAGCGCTTCGCTCGCAACATTCTCGGAATTGGCGGCATCGGGGCGAGATGGCAGTCGTCGCCTTCGTGCCAGACCGGTTGCCGCGCAACGACAGGCGCAACCCGGTCGATCAGCGGCTCGAGCGGTGCGTCGGATCGAACGAACCGGGTCAGACGGATGGCGAGTCGCGGCCAATTTTGGTGCGATTGGTCCCTCGCACTGCCCATGCTCGGGCGCGCAGTGTGATGCCGCCTGCGTCGGCCGGTGCAAGGTCCGCCTTCAGCTTCGCTCGCAGGCAGGAGCGCTGCTCCTCGGTGAGCGACATCGCGTAGGCGGGCGCCGGCCCTTGACCGCCAAGGAAGGGCTGCCAGTAGTCGTCGAAGTCGGCGAATGCGGCATCGAGTTCGAGTGAGGTCGTCTCGACCTCGACGAGACCGGCCCGCTCGAAGGCGGTCTTCAGCGCCGCCGGGCGGCACAGTGCGAAGCGTGTGCCCTCGTCGAAGCCGGAAGCGGCCGGGTCGAGCGACACCGCCGACTCCCAGAAACGACGGATGATCTCCATCCCGTCGGCGTAGTCCCAGACATAGGCGGCAAGGGTCCCGCCCGGCGTGCAGACACGCCGCATCTCCGTCAGCGCGGCACGCAGGTCGGGAAGGAAGTTGAGGACGAGGCCGGAGACAACGACATCGCAACTGCCGCTGGCGAGCGCCATCTCCTCGGCGCTTGCGGCAAGCAATCTCGCGCGCTCGCCGAGGTTGCGCGACGCCAACTCGCGAAAGCCCGGGGACGGTTCCGCCCCGATCAGGCTGCTCGGCGCGGCGCGATCGAGAATCGCCGCGCACAGCGCTCCCGTGCCGCAGCCGATATCCAGCCAGCGCCGGCCCGCGGGCTGATCCAGCCACGCGAGAAACAGCGGTGCGATGCCGCGGCTCCAGCGTCCGATGTAACTTTCGTACGGGCTGCCCCGTTCCCAAGTGTCTGACACGCGATCTACGTTCATCGCTGGACACCTAAGTGAACAGATTGTGCGGCTGTGCGCTGCGATCGCGGGTGCCGTCAGCGTTGTCGGCCACAAGCTTCAAGGTCATGACATCGGCACATCGATCGGCCCACCAGTCGTATTCGATCTTCCCAACGTGCTCGTCGACGGCCGCATCCCGGCCCAGACTCTGCGCTCGACGAACGCGGCAGCAGCCGCGGCACTACGCCGATTGGATTCAGACAGCGGCAGATCGTCAACCCCGATCCGACGGGCGCAGGCGACATGCAAAAACGCAATTCCGGCCATCTGCTTTGCGGCGATCCAGCCAGCGCAGCCTTGCCGCCGTCTCGATCTCACAAGTACGGCGGCCTCGCCTCCGGCTCAACCCTTCTTCGACCCGAGCTTGAAGCCGATCATCGCGCGCAGCTTGTTCGGCGCGACGGGCTTGATCAGCAGGTGGAAATCGTGCTGCTCGGCTTCGGCCTCGTGGCCGCCGGTCGTGCTGCCGGTGACCATGATCGCCGGCAGCGCGCGGCCGAAGGCCTGGCGCAGCGCGGTGATCGCCTCGACGCCGGTGTGGCCGCCTTCGAGGCGGTAGTCAACGATCAGCAGGTCGGGCACTGGCTTGTTCGACGCGGCGGCCCATTGCGTCGCGGCCGCGACCGTGTCGAAGCTCGCGACGGCGGCACCCCAGCTCGCGAGCAGCGCTTCGAGCGCGGCGCGCACCGCAGGATCGTCGTCGACGATCACGATCAGCCTGCCGTCCAGCGTGAGGCCGGCAAGCGGCTTGGCCGCGAGGCTTTGCTCGGGTGCCGGCTCCGCCACGCCGACGGGGACTTCGAGCGTGAAGACGCTGCCGCGGCCCGGCGTCGAGTCCAGCGTCAGCGGCTCGCCCATCAGGTCGGCGAGGCGCTTGACGATCGCAAGCCCGAGCCCGAGGCCCTTCTTCTGCTCCGGCGCGCCCGCCGCGCCGCCGGGCAGTTGAAAGAACTCGTCGAAGATGCGCGCGCGGTCGGCCGCCGCGATGCCGGGCCCGGTGTCCCAGACCTGCAGCCGCAGCCGGCCGCCGCGGCGCCGGCAGGAGACGAGCACGCTGCCGTCCTCGGTATAGCGGATCGCGTTGCTGACGAGGTTGCGCAGGATGCGCTCGACGAGCAGCGGGTCGGCGAAGGCGTGGTGCCGATCGCCGCGAAAACGCAGCGCGAGCCCCTTCTCGAACGCCGTCGGCTCGAAGTGCAGCCGCAGCTTGCGAAAGATCGCGCCGACTTCGAAGTTCGCCGGCCGCACCGCGACGCCGCCGGTGTCGATGCGGGTGATGTCGAGCAACTCCGAGAACAGCCCGTCGAGCGCATCGACCGAGGCGTTGATGCTGTTGACGAGCCCGATCACCTCGCCGTCGTGGCTGCGCTGGCGCAGCGCCTCGGCAAAGAGGCTCATCGCGTGCAGCGGCTGGCGCAGGTCGTGGCTGGCGGCGGCGAAGAACTGCGTCTTCGCACGGTTCGCGACCTCGGCCTTGCCGCGCGCCGCGTCGGCGTCGGCCTTCTCGGCGCGCAACTGCGCCATCAGCGCCTCGGTGCGCCGCTGCAGCCGGCTGACGCGATCGAACGCGTTGCGGTAGTTGCGGCCGAGGACGATCGTCATCGCCATCGCGACCGCCATCACGATCGCCGTCTGCACGCCGAGGCTGCCGTTGCCCGAGCCGACGCGCGCGATGACCGGCAGGTAGGCGAGCGCGACGAAGCTCAGGTACAGCGCGAACTGCGGCGCGAGGATCGGCACGCAGGCGACGCAGAAGGTGTAGGCGACGAGGATCAGCGCGATCTGCTGCAGCGCGCTGCCGTAGGGGTAGAAGCTCCAGCCGGCGACGCCCCACAGCGCCGCCATCGCGAGCATGCTCGCGATCCAGAGCCGCAGCCGCGAGCGCAGCACTGCCGCATCGGCCGTCGGGCGGCGTGCGATGCGCCAGGCAAGCGCGGCACGAAGCGACCACAGCAGCGCGAAGCCCGCGCCCCAGCCGAGGCGCAGCTC